>JBCCYR010000007.1:0-21667 GCA_039189355.1 Pseudomonadota bacterium | reverse complement strand
TCCCTGTTTGTTGGTGTAATCCTTATCACAATCCTACCAGGTTCAAAGAAACGGGCAGATGAAATTGCCAAAATCCCGTTCAAGGAGGATGCTGATAATGGCTGAGCGTGAAGTTGATGAGGTTACCGGCGTTGAAACGATGGGCCATGAATGGGACGGGATTAAAGAACTGGATAATCCCATGCCGCGTTGGTGGTTATGGACATTCTACGCAACGATTGTTTTTTCAATTGGATACATGATTTATTATCCGGCCATTCCGCTCATTGAGACCGCGACCACAGGCATTTCCGGACAGACTAACCGGGGTGACCTGAAGATCGAGATGGCGAATGCCGAGGCTGCAAAAGCAGACATGATAAACCAGATCGCCTCCAGCGATCTGGAAAGCATTCGCAGCAATGAGACCCTTGCACGCTTTGCCGTGGCAGGCGGTGCATCTGCGTTCAAGGTTTACTGTTCCCAGTGTCATGGCTCTGGAGCACAAGGCGGTCCCGGTTACCCCAATCTCAATGATGACGACTGGCTTTGGGGTGGTGATCTAGAAGCCGTCTATCTTTCAATAAAGCACGGCATTCGCAACGATGAAGACGATGATGCCCGTGACTCGTTAATGCCGGCTTTTGGTGCGGATGAAATTCTTAATCGTGAACAGATTGCACAAGTGACACAATATGTCCTGCAGGTATCGGGGCAGGAGTTTGATGCAGCCCTTGCAGAACCAGGGAAAGAGGTGTTCATTGAAAACTGCGCTGCATGTCATGGTGAGAATGCGGCCGGCGACCGGGAAATCGGTGCCCCCAATCTGGCGGATGCGATTTCACTATACGGCAACACGGCTGAACTGATCGCAGCCCAGATTGTTCAACCACAGCACGGTGTCATGCCACCCTGGCAACAGCGGTTGTCTGATGAAACCATCAAACAGCTTGCGGTTTATGTGCATAATCTGGGTGGCGGTGAAAAGGCTGTAACCGAATAAGGCCATGAATATGGTGGATACAACCCTTGTGAAGCAGGAAAGCAGCGTCGAGCACTTCGACGCTGAGGCGGTTAACTCGAAGGAAAACCGTTCGCTTTATGAGGCCCGCAAAAAAATCCACCCCAAGAAAGCCAAGGGTACATTCAGACGTTTCAAGTGGTTTGTAATGCTGATCACGCTCGGCATTTACTACATAACACCGTGGATACGCTGGGAACGTGGTCCGGGTTTGCCAGATCAGGCCGTGTTGCTCGATCTGGCCAGCCGGCGATTTTACTTCTTTTTTATCGAGATATGGCCGCATGAGTTTTTCTATGTGGCCGGAATGCTGGTGATGGCCGGTATCGGGCTGTTTCTGGTGACCTCTATTCTTGGACGTGCCTGGTGTGGCTACACCTGTCCGCAAACCGTTTGGGTTGACCTGTTTCTCGTTGTTGAGAGGTTTTTTGAGGGAGAGCGAAACGCAAGGTTCAAGCTGGATGCAGAACCCTGGAGCACAAGAAAAATCTCGAAGCGTGCCAGCAAACATGCAGTGTGGCTGCTCATTGCGGTGGCGACAGGCGGTGCATGGATTTTCTATTTTGCTGATGCGCCAACACTGTTTGTGGAACTGTTCACCGGGCAGGCCGCTTTTGTAGCCTATTCAACGGTCGCTGTTTTGACTGCCACAACCTATATTTTCGGGGGGCTGATGCGCGAGCAGGTCTGCACATACATGTGCCCCTGGCCGCGTATCCAGGCTGCCATGCTGGACGAACATTCGCTGACCGTCACGTATAATGACTGGCGCGGTGAGCCGCGCTCCCGCCACGCAAAGCGCATGCGTCGCGAGGGTGTTCCAACCGGAGATTGTGTGGATTGCAATGCCTGCGTTGCCGTTTGCCCGATGGGCATTGATATCCGGGACGGCCAGCAACTTGAATGTATCACCTGTGCGCTTTGCATCGATGCCTGCGATGGTGTGATGGAAAAACTCGGCCTTGAAAAAGGCCTTATCTCCTATGCAACCCTGAAGGACTATGATGCCAACATGGCACTTGCAGGTGCCGGCAAAAACGTTCTTGAACCAAAGATCATGCCCGAAAATGTACGGGATACATCCGGCAAGCTTGTTGGAAAGCTGGCCAATTTCTCCTGGGGCAACATGTTCCGCACCCGTAACCTGGTCTACCTCGGCATTTACTCGGCAATCGGGTTGGCAATGATCTTCGCCTTGCTGATGCGGGATCGTCTGGATGTAAACGTCCTGTCTGACAGGAACCCGCAGTTCGTTGTCCTCAGCGATGGCTCCATTCGCAACGGATATGAATTGAAAATCCTGAACATGACCGGTGAGCCCAAACAGTTTCTCGTTACTGTCGGCGGCCTTCTGGATCCGGATTTGGCAGAAGCTGGCAGCAGTACCGACCAAACGAAGTGGATTGTAACCAATGTTGAGGCTGACAAGCTCAAGGCGGTCAAGCTGTTTGTAACCATGCCGAGAGGCCGCCTGTTACAACCCTCAACAGAGTTTACATTCAACGTCTCCCACATGGGTGGCACCGACCGCAAAGCGGTTGAGGCAAAATTCGAAGCGCCAAAGGAAATCGGACAATGACATCCACTACAAACCGGAAGCAGGAATTTGTTTTTACAGGCAAGCACATGTTGCTCAGCATGGTTTGTTTCTTCGGCGTTATCATTACAGTTAACTTTACAATGGCCTATCTGGCGACAGGGACGTGGACAGGCTTGGTCGTTAAAAACTCTTACGTCGCCAGTCAGCAATTCAATGCAGAATTGAAACAGGCAAAAGTCCAATCCGAAGCAGGCTTTATTTCTGAACTTGAATACAGCAATGGCACCCTGGCATTCACGCTTAAAAACAGGGACGGGCAGCGTCTGAAACTTGAGACCATCAGTGCTGAAATTGGCCGCCCGGCATTTGAGCAGGCAGACCGGAAACTTGTATTTTCCCCTGTCGCTGGAGATACATACGAGATTGCTGTGAATCTTGCCCCTGGTATTTGGGCATTGAAAATCGAAGGGAAAGATCAGGGCTTTTCCTATCGGCGTGATGCACGTTTGTATGTGAGCAATGATGGAAAAGGCAGAATCGAATGAGTTGTTGTGCGGCAACTGCTGCCTCTCCGGAGCAGATTGCAGAAACAAAATCCAGACTTGACCGGCTTGAGGAGGAGCGGCTGCGTTCCGCTTCGGTTGATCTCGGCGATGGCCGGTACAAGACTGATTTTATCGTACCTGACATGCATTGTGCCGGTTGTATCGGTGCAATTGAGCGCGGACTTGCAAGCCATGCCCCGGTTCAGCAGGTCCGCGCAAACCTCTCGATGAAGACGGTTTCTGTAATCTGGAACGCTAAAAGAGGTGATGGCCTGAAGATCGCAGAGAAACTGGAGCAGCTCGGTTTTGAACATCATCTGTCTGGCAATAATGATCTGGCAAACACGGAAACCTCGGCGAGCAAATCACTTCTGCTGGCGCTTGCAGTTGCCGGATTTGCTGCAGCAAACATCATGCTGCTTTCTGTGTCTGTATGGTCCGGCGCAGATGAAGAAACAGCAATACTGTTCCATCTGATTTCCGGCCTCATTGCAGTTCCCACTGTCGCCTTTTCCGGACAGCCATTCTTCAAATCGGCCCTGAAGGCTCTTTCTGCAAAGCGCCTGAACATGGATGTGCCGATATCGCTTGCGGTATTGCTTGCTCTTGGGATGAGTATCTATGAAAGCCTTACGGGTGGAGAGGAAGCTTATTTTGATGCAAGTGTAACACTGCTTTTTTTCCTTTTGATCGGGAAATATCTGGACCAACTCATGCGTCAGAAGGCGAGGGGAGCAGTTGAGCGCTTGCACACGCTCTCGGCAAAAGACGGGGTTCTGGTTGGTTCCGATGAAGAGCTCCACCAAATACCCTTAGCTGATATCAAGACAGGCATGCGGTTGCGCATTTTCCCCGGTGAACGTTTTCCAGTAAATGCAAAGATTATCAGGGGTAACAGTAACCTCGACCGTTCCCACGTGACGGGTGAAAGCGAGCAGGTTGAAGCTTGCACAGGCGATACAGTGGAAGCTGGAACCCTTAACCTGACCAGCGTCCTGGATGTTACAGCTATTGCGACTGCTGAAGATTCGTTTCTCGGTGAAATGCGCCAGATGATGGAAGTGGCAGAACAAGGGCGTGGAAATTATGTTCGGGTTGCTGACCGGATGGCGCAAATTTATGCACCTGCCGTACACCTGTTGGCACTGCTTACGTTTGTTGCGTGGATGTTTGTAACAGGTGGTGACTGGCACCCATCTCTTTACACGGCAATAGCAGTGTTGATCATTACATGTCCGTGCGCGTTGGGACTGGCAGTGCCTGTGGCACACGTGATTGGTGCAAACCGTCTGATGCGAAACGGAATACTGATGCGGGACGGTACTGCTTTGGAACGTTTGGCGGAAGTGGATTCGATTATCTTTGACAAGACTGGTACTTTGACCACCGCCTCACCGGCCGTCGTTTCTGTGCATGGCTATGACGAAAGTATTTCCGAACTTCTGAAGACCCTGGCAGTCAACTCCAGTCACCCCTGCTCAAAAGCTGTCGACAAGTTTCTGGATTCCTCTGGAAACACTGACGTGGCTCAGCTGACTGAACATCCGGGCTTGGGACTGGAAGCGGTGTTTGAAGGCAAAACCGTCCGTTTTGGCAAGCCGGAATGGGTAGCTGAAATCTCAGCGGATCGGGAGGCAGATCTTGAAACATACTCGATTTCATTCGCAGTCGAAGGTAGCGCTCCCTTTCATTTCATCGTTTCCGACAGCCTGCGTGAGGATGCAGTTGTCACTGTTGAAAACCTTACAGGCCGGAACCTCCAACTCGAAATCCTTTCCGGAGACCGGTTTTCCAAAGTGTCAGAAATTGCCCGTAAGGTTGGCATAGATAGGTTCTTTTCAGGACAGGCCCCTGCTGAAAAAATCGACAGGATAAACGCAGTCAAACTGCAAGGCAGAAAGGTTTTGATGATCGGTGATGGCATTAATGATGCGCCATCTCTGGCAGCGAGCCACGTCTCGATGGTTCCTGCTTCTGCTTCCGATGTGGGCAGGCAGTCAGCTGATCTGGTCTTTGTAAGGGAGTCGCTTGGTGCAGTTCCGTTTGCCTTGGATATCTCAAGCGTTACAGCGCGCATTGTCCGGCAGAATTTCGGTATTGCTATTGCCTATAACTGCATTGCGGTTCCGCTTGCGATGCTTGGGCACGTAACACCTCTCGTTGCTGCCATTGCAATGTCGGCTTCATCCATTGTGGTGGTTGCAAACAGTTTCCGCATCAATGTGGCAAAGGCTGGTATTGAGAAGCCTGCAAAGCAACTGGCAGAAGAGAATGGTGAAGCGCAAATGGAGTTTGTACAATGAGCCACTTGCTGTTTCTTGTGCCGATTGCGCTTGGCTTGGGTTTGCTCGGACTGCTTGCCTTCATCTGGAGTCTCAAGACAGGACAATATGATGACCTTGATGGTGCTGCAGAACGCATTCTGGATGATGAAACCACCAAATAGTTGATCTATCGCAAAGAATATCTCTTGCAGGCGGGTATTATGGTGGCATCTGCAGTCAGAAGGAGACACACGATGTATAAGAACATTCTTGTTCCGGTTGATATGGCGCATACCGAAAAAGCTTCAGACATGATCAAGGCAGCCAGAAAGATGGCTGACGATGATACTGTGTTCGTGCTTGCAAACATAATTCATTCAGTGCCTGCGGTTGCAGAAATGGCAGTTCCTGCAGAGTTTTTTGAACTTGCTCAAACCGACGCCAAGGATACGCTGGCGAAAATTGCAGCTGACGAAGAGATTCAGGCGATTGTTGAAATCCGCACAGGACATCCAGCCAACGACATTCTGTCAATTGCAGAAGACAAGGATATCGACCTTATCATTATAGGATCACACAGACCCGGCTTGCAGGATTATCTGATTGGCTCAACAGCCTCCCGCGTGGTTCGCCATGCCCAGTGTCCGGTGCTGGTCATGCGTTGACGGGAGAAGATTGAAGAGGGGAGGGGTTCCATGAAACAGCAGAGCCTGTCGCTAAAGGTGAACAAGGCAAGGTTTGAGGACTTGAAATATGCTCTGGTGAACGGAGCCAGGGATTTTGTCAGCGCACCGCAATACGGCCTGTTTTTTGGTGCTGTTTATGCAATAGGCGGACTGTTGCTGGTATATGGCGTCGTGGTTCTGGACATGGCATGGCTCGTCTACCCGTTGGTTATCGGATTTGCCCTGATCGGCCCTTTTGTGGCTACCGGATTGTATGAGGTCAGCAGGAGACTGGAAGCAGGCCAGCCGTTGGAATGGGTGCCGGTTCTTGGCGTCATATGGCAACAGCACCGCCGTGAGCTTGGCTGGATGGCGTTTGTCATGTTGTTTATTTTCTGGATATGGATGTACCAGATACGGACTTTGGTTGCGGTTTTCTTCGGCTCTTCCGGCTTTGCGGATATTGGCGGATTTGTGGATGCAGTATTGACCACTTCCAACGGATGGACCTTTCTTGCGGTCGGTCACTTGGTTGGAGCGGTTATTTCCCTGGTGTTGTTCGCTCTGACTGTTGTTTCCTGCCCTCTGCTGCTTGACCGGGATGTAGATTTTGTCACGGCAATGGTAACCAGCATCCGGGCAGTTCTGACATCGCCCTTTGTCATGTTGTGCTGGGGCGTGTTCGTGATTGTTTCAGTCATTTTATCCGCACTACCAGCATTTTTCGGACTGTTGTTTGTCCTGCCGGTTTTGGGGCATTCGACATGGCATCTTTATCGCAGGCTCATTAGCAACTAGGCCGGTTTGTGGGTAGATGTGCTTTTGTGCAGACTAAGTGCCACCGCGCCAGGCAGCAATTCCCGCATTTTGAAAAGTGGAACGGCGCATTTCACGGCGGAACCCGTGATAATCGTTGATGGCGTAGTGCTGGGTCGAATAATTATCCCAGACAACCACCATGTCCCTGCTCCAGCGCAAGCGCAGGCAGTGTTCCGGAAGAGCACAATGTTCGAAGAGCTGGTTCAATACAGGCGCGCTTTGCGCTTCAGAAAGACCATCCAATCTGAGTGTATAGGTCGGATTGATGTATAGACTTTTGCGGCCCGTAACCGGATGGGTCATGACAGCAGGGTGAAAGCGTTCGCGATCTGCATCCGGGTCGCCGCGCTTTGTGGAACCTTTCATGGCCTGTTCCTCCAACGGTGGAGCCCATTTTATCCCGTACGGTTTTCCCACATGCACGGCATCACGGTTTTCCAGTAGAAGTTTCATTGGCTCCGGCAGGCTTTCCCATGCCGCCTGCTGACTGCAAAACGTGGTGTCACCACCGTAGGGAGGAATATCGATTCCAACCAGAACCGATCCGCCCGGCGGATGGTCAAGAAAACTCAGATCGGTGTGCCAGCCGCCACCAAATACCCCGGTTCGTTCGTCTGCTTCTTTGATGATTGACGTCATCTCTGGATGCGCCGGTGGCCCGGGTGCATAAGGATTGACGGAAGGTTCCCCGAACACACGGGTCAATACCCTTTGCTGGTCGGCGTTCAAGGATTGGTTGCGCATGACAATGACCAAATGTTCAGCCAACGCGTCGCGCAAACGGTCTGCAATTTCTGCTGATATTTCAGAGGAAAGATCAATCCCTGATATCTCGGCGCCAAAGGCACCAGTGATTGGTTCAATGTTCATCTTCGTTGTAAATGTCCGCTAACATGATGTCCCATTTACTAGCATGTTTCCAACGAATTGCAGCCATGGGACGCATGGAAGAAAATTCATTCAAGGCCGAAACAACTGGCCACGAAAGATTTCCCAGAGCTTTTCTCCGATCAGGCAATCGTAAGCTGGTTCGTCTGGCTCGGTAAAATCAGCCTTGAGTACAAGTGCTGGCTTCCGATTTGCCAATTCCAGAATCAGTTTCTGGCGAACAGCTGTCGGGAACTGTTCCCAGCTTAAAACTGGCAGCATGAATGAGCCCGGACCGCCGATCACGCAATTACTGTAATATTCATCCAGATCATCAATGCTCAAAAACCCGCCTACGCCTTCTTTTGTCATGAGTGGCAGGCCATTGATGACGATGCCTTTTTCAAGAACATCGTTACGTGCCTGCAGCACCGGTCTTCCTTGATTGTTGGGGCCGTCGCCTGAAACATCAATAATGCGCCGGTTGGAAGTGAATCCATTCCGGTCGAACAGCGTGGCTGCAAATTCCAGTCCACCGGAAATTGACGTTCTGCGCAGGGAGTCTTCAAAATGCGCTGTAAGTTTGTCTGCAAAAACCTGCGCTTCAGCACGGCTGCTGATCATCGACCAGTCAACCACTATGCGTTGGGAAAAGGCACCGGCCCATTCCATGTATGTTATGGCAACACGTCCCAGCAGACCGCTTTGGATAGCAGATATGACTTCATCGCTGACAAGTGCCTCGGCATAGCCACGGCGTTGTATCTCCAGTTCGAGCGGGCTCATGGAGCGGGAAACATCTACAGCCAGAACCAATTGTACATCAACTTCCACATCTGCGGCATCAGCTTCATGGAGTGTGAAAAGGACTGCCTGCAAGGATAACAAGCCAACGAATGTCGCCAGCAGTCTGAATAGTGATTTGAAATTGAACATGCGCATTTTCTACAGTGTACAACCGGTGAGCCTGCGAGCAAGTAACATCTGGTAATGCATGGGATTGGAACTAGAGATTAGAGAGCATGGCATACTCGCTGTTCGCTATTTTAAATCACCCGCGGCCAATCGGGCTCCAGCCTTAGTAAATTATAGAGCAATTATCCAAGCAGTGCAAAAAACGCAACGCTATGCCTGTTTTTTAGCAGCAGACAGCAACACCCGTATTTGCTTTTTTTCGCGCGTATAGGGCGACGGGAACATTATAAGATTCTTGGCCCGCTGATTTTTGTGACGGGGCGTCTTCCCGTCAAGTGACAGGGAAAGGATCACTTATGTTAAAAAAACTGGCGCTTGTAGCTGCCTTATCCATCGCAACCCCGATTGCCGCACTGGCTGAAGAAATCAAAGTTGGTGTACTGCATTCACTGTCAGGCACGATGGCTATTTCTGAAACCACGCTGAAAGACACCATGTTGATGCTCATCGATGAGCAAAACAAAAAAGGCGGGATAATGGGCAAGAAGCTGGTGCCTGTGGTTGTTGACCCGGCTTCCGATTGGCCTCTCTTTGCTGAAAAGGCACGTGAACTGCTTACCGTGCATGAAGTCGATGTGATTTTTGGAAACTGGACATCGGTATCCCGCAAATCCGTGCTTCCGGTAATCGAAGAGTTGAATGGTCTGCTTTTTTATCCGGTTCAGTATGAGGGCGAGGAATCATCCAAAAACGTTTTCTACACTGGTGCTGCACCAAATCAGCAGGCAATTCCGGCAACCGATTACTACCTGGAAGAACTCGGTGTCGAAAAGTTCGCACTGCTTGGCACAGATTACGTTTATCCGCGTACAACTAACAAAATCTTGGAGCAGTACCTTATCGACAAGGGCATCGCCGAAGAGGACATCTTCGTGAACTACACACCCTTTGGTCATTCTGACTGGTCAAAAATCGTGGCGGACGTTGTGGCGCTCGGTGCTGATGGCAAAAAAGTTGGTGTGATTTCCACAATCAACGGCGACGCAAATATCGGCTTCTACAAGGAACTGGCTGCCGCAGGTGTATCCGCCGATGACATTCCGGTTGTTGCTTTCTCGGTTGGTGAAGAGGAACTATCGGGCCTTGATACAACAAACCTCGTCGGTCATCTGGCAGCTTGGAATTACTTCCAGTCAGCAGAGTCGGATGCGAATGCAACGTTTATCGAATCATGGAAAGCCCGGATGGGTGAGGAACGTGTAACCAACGATCCGATGGAAGCACATTACATCGGGTTCAACATGTGGGTAAACGCTGTCGAGAAAGCCGGCACAACTGATGTTGATGCGGTTCGCACAGCAATGTACGGGCAGGAGTTTCCAAACCTGACTGGCGGCACTGCTGTCATGCTGCCGAACCATCACCTGGCAAAACCGGTCCTGATTGGTGAAATCCAGGAAGATGGTCAGTTCGACATTATCAGTCAGACAGAAGAAGTATCTGGCGATGCATGGACTGATTTCCTTCCGGCTTCAGCAGTTCTCAAATCCGACTGGAAGGATCTGGGCTGCGGCATGTACAACACCGAGACAAGCACCTGCGTTCAGATCAAGTCAAACTACTGATCATTCGTCTCTGAAAACAGGGAAAGGCCCCTCCGGCCTTTCCCAAGCTGGGTTAAGTTTGAATGTTTCGTATCCTGACAGCATTGATGCTGACGTTTTGGATTGGCGTATGCACAGCCTTGGCACAAGAGGCGCCAGTGCAGTTTGAAACATTGCTGCAGGACAATTTTAAACTCATCAAGCGCAGTTCCGTGAAAACAATCAAACCTTTGCTTCAGAAAATTCAGCAAAGCGGTTTTGAGGGAAACACTGAATTTCTCGAAAGATGGCAGGCAAAGGACGTCTGGTATCGCAAGGAAGATGAGAAACTTTTTTACGTTTCGACCGAAGACAAGAAAACCTACAAACTCATCAGCATTGCCAGCGGCACTGAAGTCGGTGAAGCGGGCAAACGTGATCTGAAGCAAATCAAGCCTAATAGTGGCGTAAGGGCTTTGATCGAGGCAGCGCTTGTGACTTCCCGCCTGACAAGTTCAGATGTGGGAGTACGGCGGTCCAGTTTGAGCAGTATTTCCAGAAAGCCCAAGCAGGAACACCTGTCGGCGCTTCGTGAAGCTGCAAACGTTGAAACTGATCCTGACCTGAAAAGACGTTTCGAAACGGTAGCCAGTCTTCTTGCAATGCAATTTGCGGAAACTACCGAGGCTCGCGTTGAGGCAATCAACGGATTTCGGGGGAATCTCAATCTTGAAGTGCGTGCAAAGCTCAATCCGCTGTTGAGTACGAAGGTCGGATTTGCCGAAGTATTGCCGGAAGAGATCAATTTGGCCCGGATAATTGAGCCCGGAAATTCCGTGGTTCGTACCGATGGTTCTGCAAACAGCTATACTTTACTCGATTGGGCCTATGGCCGCTCCATTGAAATGGAAGTTGACGAAGCCTACGCCATGCTCGCGAAAAAGGGCTTGGTGCCTCCTCAGGTGTCCAGCGATGAACGGGATGCAGCACTCATCGCAAGTCTGAAAAACGAACAGGTTGGGGGATATGAACTCGCTGCTCTGAATACTGAAGAAATGCGTGACAAGGCATATGCAGCGCTTGCAAATGAAGGATTGGTAGCACCTCGTCCAACCGGGAAACAAATAAGCGATGCTGTTGCCAACCATGTTTTCTATGCTGCCTACAATGAACCTGACACGGAAGTGACTACTGCGGCGCAGGAAACGTTGAATGCCATTAACTTTTCGGTTCGGTGGAACACGTTTCTGGATTTGTTGCTGGATGCAGTAAGCCTCGCTTCAATTTACTTTCTCGCTGCAATCGGACTTGCCATTACCTTCGGCGTCATGCGCGTGATCAATATGGCGCATGGTGAGTTCATCATGATGGGCGCTTATTCCGGTTACGTCGTTCAGCAGTTTATCACGAATTACACGGTCTCGATCATTGTTGCCATTCCTGTCGCCTTCGCTGTGACATTCGCTGCCGGAGTAGCCTTGGAACGTCTTGTAATCCGTCATCTATATGACCGGCCTTTGGAAACCCTGCTTGCCACATTCGGTGTAAGCATTGCACTCCAGCAACTTGCAAAGAACATATTCGGGACACAGGCGAGACCGTTGACAGCTCCGGACTGGCTTGATGGTGCATTGGTGTTTAACGATGTTGTCTCCATAAGCTGGATCCGGATAGCGATTTTTGGACTGGGGGTACTTTTCTTCTGCGGGCTTTGGTGGACGCTAAACAAAACCCGGCTTGGACTGGAAACGCGTGCAGTCGTTCAAAACCCGCGCATGGCTGCTTCGATGGGGATTAATCCCGACCGGATCAACATGTTGACCTTCGGCTTGGGATCAGGGATTGCCGGAATCGCAGGTGTTGCGATTGGGCTGTATGCAAAAGTCACCTCAGAACTTGGCAGCGAGTACATTGTACAAAGCTTCATGACAGTTGTGATCGGCGGTGTCGGCAACATTTGGGGGACGCTCGCCGGTGCCGGGTTGATTGGCATTCTCCAGAAACTGATTGAAAACTTCAATCCATCCAACACGCTGGCCGCCCAGACTTACATGATCATCTTCATCATTATCTTCATTCAATTCAGACCACGCGGGATAATTGCCTTGAAGGGCAGGGCAGCCGAGGCATGATATGACAGAAGCTGTACTTCCAACCCCGGTTCAAAAGCAAGCGTTTGGCGGTCCGCTGACCCGCTTCTTGATAAGGCACCCATCCACACTCTGGTTTCTTGGACTGTTGGCACTTTTCACACTGGGTGTTTCGGTTATGAGCGAAGGCTTTGGTTTGGGCCTTTTATCAACCAGCATGGTGAAGACCCTTGGGAAAACCCTTTGTTTTTGTCTGATTGCAATCGCCATGGACCTTGTCTGGGGGTATTGCGGCATTCTCAGCCTTGGCCACTTCGCATTCTTTGGGCTTGGAGGCTACATGATCGGCATGTGGCTGATGTATGCCCGCACTGAAATCATTGTTATCAATGCCGGGAAATCTGCTGTTCTGCCAATGACAGATGAGGAAGTCCGTGCAGCAATAGGAGAACAGATTTTTGGGGTGGTTGGTGGATCGGAATTCCCGTTGATCTGGGCATTTGCTGACAGCCTCTTCATGCAACTTCTGTTTGTTGTTCTGGTGCCTGGGCTTCTTGCACTTTTATTCGGCTGGCTTGCATTCCGTAGCCGGGTGACAGGGGTCTATCTCTCGATTCTCACCCAGGCGATGACACTTGCCTTGGCGTTGTACCTTTTCCAGAACGATAGCGGTCTTCGCGGTAACAACGGACTGTCCGGCCTGCAAAATTTGCCGGGTCTTGAAACCACACCACAGTCCGTGATCGCAATGTGGTTTTTCTGGGCATCTGCCCTCGCACTCGGGTTTGGATATTTCCTTGTAAAGCTGATTGTTGAATCAAAACTCGGAAATGTCATCCGTGCCATCAGGGATGATGAAAGCCGGGTGCGTTTTCTCGGATACAACGTGGAAGGATACAAACTGTTTGTCTTTGTGCTCACTGCAATTGTCGCGGCAATTGCCGGAGCACTGTATTATCCGCAGGCGGGGATTATAAATCCTGCGGAAATTGCGCCGATCGCCTCCATATATCTGGCTGTATGGGTGGCTATAGGTGGGAGGGGCCGTCTTTACGGAGCGGCGATCGGCGCAGCCTTTGTTTCACTTCTTTCATCCTGGTTCACAGGCGGACAGATGCCGGATATTCCGCTCGGTTTTTACACAATCCAGTGGGTGGACTGGTGGCTGGTTCTGTTGGGATTGAGCTTCGTTGCAACAACGCTTTATGCTCCGCAGGGCCTAGGCGGGTTATTCGACCTGTTTATCCGTAACAGGGAAAAAGCAGATGGATAGCCTTTTGGAAGTAGACAGCATTTCTGTGTCATTTGACGGTTTCAAGGCAATCAACAATCTGAGTTTTGCGATCGCTGAGTGCGAGCTTCGGGCGATTATCGGACCGAACGGGGCAGGCAAAACCACCTTCATGGACATCGTAACAGGCAAGACGAGACCGGATGCAGGTGATGTTCGTTGGGGAGAAAAGAACAATTCGCTCCTGCTTCGGTCGGAGTCAGACATCGCCCGGATGGGGATCGGTCGCAAGTTCCAGCGGCCAACCGTCTTCGAAGACCAGACGGTTGAAGACAACCTCATGATGTCTCTTAAGAATGACCGGACACCCTTTCAGGTTTTGTTTTACAACTATGTTGAAGAAGACCGGAACAAGGTTGCCTCAATTGCAGATGAGATCGGCCTTGCCGGCTCCATTGACAGGCTTGCCGGTGAACTTTCACACGGGCAGAAACAGTGGCTTGAAATCGGCATGTTGCTCGCTCAGGAGCCAAAACTTCTGATGGTGGATGAACCCGCCGCAGGCATGACAGGTGATGAACGAAAAAAGACGGTTAAGCTTCTGAAAAGGCTTGCAGAAACGAAAGCCGTCATTGTTGTTGAGCACGACATGGAATTCGTCCGTGATCTGGAATGTCGCGTGACCGTTTTGCACGAAGGTTCGGTGCTTGCGGAAGGCAGTCTTGATCATGTGACAAACAATCAGGAGGTCATTGATGTTTATCTTGGCCGCTAGACAGGGGCAAAGCTGATATGTTGAGTGTCACAAACCTTGATCTCCATTATGGCGCAGCGCAAATCCTGTTTGATGTTTCATTGCAAGCAAAACCCGCTTCGGTAAGCTGCCTGATGGGCCGGAATGGCGTTGGTAAAACATCGCTTTTAAAGGCGATTACCGGTCATCACCAGAACTCGGCCGGTGACGTAACAATCAATGAAAGAAGCCTCGGAAAGACGTCAGCGCACCAGCGTGCTGCAAACGGCATAGCTTATGTGCCGCAGGGAAGAGATGTGTTTCCCATGCTGACCGTGGAGGAAAACCTGCAGACAGGTTTCAGTTTGCTTCCAGGAAACGAGCGAAAAGTTCCGGATGAAGTTTTCGAACTGTTTCCGGTCCTCAAGGAAATGCTGGGACGAAGGGGCGGGGACCTGTCCGGGGGTCAGCAGCAGCAACTCGCAATCGGACGTGCCCTTGTGATGCGCCCGAAAGTTCTGGTGCTGGATGAGCCGACTGAAGGTATCCAGCCATCCGTTATCAAGGATATAGGCCGGGCCATAGAATACCTGCGTGATACTGCCGGGCTGGCGATTGTTCTTGTGGAGCAGTATCTCGATTTTTGCCGTCAGCTTGCAAATGACCTCTACATCATGGATCGTGGCAGGATCGTTCATCAGGGACCGGCAAGCGATCTGGACAAGAAAAATGTACGCAAGCACCTCTCTGTCTAGCCACTCATCCCGGGAAAACAGCGCGAACCATCAGCGCGTATCGGCTGCGGCAGCCGCATCTTTTAAGGTTGTGAACGGAAATACCAGGCTGGACCGGCTTTATCAGCAGGGTAGTGCAAAAATCCGGTTTCCCAAAAACGAGGGAACAGATGTGGAAGCAGTCCTGATTAATACAGCCGGCGGGCTGACCGGAGGTGATCAGCTTTCGTGGGACCTGCGCCTTCGAGAGAGCACAGAAGTCGTTGCTACCACTCAGGCCTGTGAAAAGGCTTACCGCTCCAGTGACGGTATTGCACAACTTGGCACACAATTGCATTTGGGCTCTTCAACTACGTTGCACTGGCTGCCACAGGAAACAATTCTGTACGATGGTAGCGCATTAAACCGCACCTTCGACGTAACAATGGAACGTCGCTCAACACTGCTGGCACTTGAAAGCATAGTGCTTGGTCGTGAAGCAATGGGAGAGACTGTAACCGGTTGCCTGTTCAGGGACCGTTGGCGGATCAGGCGGGAGGGAAAGCTGATTTTCGCGGATGATCTCAAGCTTGAGGGGAAAGAAAATGCGCTGGCAGGAATGAGCGGAAACCGTGCTTTGGCAAGCCTGTTGTTTATTGGTGATCAGGACGAAGAACAAATGCAGGCTCTGGCAGGAGAATTACGCAAGCTTTGCCCGTTGAACACGTCTGGTTTCAGCGCGTTCAACGGCAAGGTTACGGGAAGAATTCTGGCACAAGACAGTTACAGCCTGAGGCATGCTCTGGTTCCGGTTTTGAAGTTTTTGCGCGGCTCGGATTTGCCGCGTGTATGGAGGATTTAACGCATGCATCTGACACCCAGGGAAAAGGACAAGCTGTTGATTGCCATGGCGGCAGAGGTTGCCCGCAAGCGGTTGCAACGCGGTGTAAGGCTCAATCATCCGGAAGCAATAGCGCTGATCACGGATTTCGTAGTTGAGGGAGCGAGAGACGGACGCTCAGTCGCTGATCTCATGGAAGCAGGTGCACATGTCGTCACCCGGGATCAGGTGATGGAGGGAATTCCGGAAATGATCCACGATATCCAGGTGGAAGCCACATTTCCGGATGGCGTAAAACTTGTCACCGTTCACGAGCCGATCAGGTAGGAGGAAGTCATGATACCCGGAGAAATCATTACCGCTGATGGTGACATCACCCTGAATGAAGGCGCTGAAACCATTACGCTAAAAGTTGCCAATACCGGTGACCGCCCAGTTCAGGTAGGCAGTCACTACCATTTTTACGAAACAAATATTGCGCTGGATTTTGATCGCGAGTCGGCAAAGGGCATGCGGCTCGATATTGCTTCGGGAACCGCTGTCCGCTTTGAACCCGGGCAGGCGCGCGATGTGACGCTGGTGCCGCTGGCTGGTGACAGGAAAGTCTTTGGCTTCAATCAGAAAATAATGGGAGACCTCTAATGCCGGCAACAATCTCCCGCACTGCTTATTCAGACATGTTCGGCCCGACAACCGGGGACAAGGTGCGTCTCGCCGATACCGAACTTTTCATCGAAGTTGAGAAGGATCTCACGACATACGGCGAAGAGGTTAAATTCGGTGGCGGCAAGGTCATCCGCGACGGTATGGGTCAAAGCCAGACAACCAGTGCTGACGGGGCGGTTGATACCGTTATCACCAACGCGCTCATTGTCGATCACACCGGAATCTACAAGGCGGATATCGGCCTCAAGAGTGGCGAGATCGCTAGTATCGGCAAGGCCGGCAATCCGGACACACAGCCCGGTGTGGACATCATAATCGGACCTGGTACCGAGGCCATTGCCGGGGAAGGCAAGATCATCACTGCTGGCGGGTTTGATTCCCACATCCATTTCATTTGCCCGCAGCAAATCGAAGAGGCACTGATGTCCGGCGTGACCACCATGCTCGGGGGCGGCACGGGCCCCGCACATGGTACGCTTGCCACAACCTGTACACCCGGCCCCTGGCATATCGGTCGGATGATCCAGTCAGCAGATGCATTTCCAATGAATCTCGCCTTTGCAGGCAAGGGCAATGCATCCGTTCCTACGGCCCTTGAAGAGATGGTCAAGGGTGGTGCTTGTGCCCTCAAGCTGCATGAGGATTGGGGAACGACGCCGGGCGCGATTGATTGCTGCCTGTCAGTCGCAGACGAGCATGATGTGCAGGTCATGATCCATACAGATACGCTCAACGAGTCAGGCTTCGTGGAGAACACGATCAAGGCCATTGATGGGCGCACCATTCATGCTTTCCACACAGAAGGTGCGGGCGGCGGTCACGCACCGGATATCATCAAGGTTTGCGGGCTCGACAATATTTTGCCGTCATCAACCAATCCAACACGGCCTTACACGGTCAACACGCTCGATGAGCATCTCGACATGCTGATGGTGTGTCATCACCTCGACAACAACATTCCGGAAGACGTTGCATTCGCCGAAAGCCGTATCCGCAAAGAAACCATTGCAGCAGAAGATATCCTGCACGACATGGGTGCATTCTCGATTATTGCCTCCGACAGTCAAGCGATGGGGCGCGTTGGAGAGGTGCTGATACGTACCTGGCAGACTGCCGACAAGATGAAACGTCAGCGCGGCAGTCTTGCTGAAGAAACCGGTGACAATGACAATTTCCGTGTCCGCCGCTATATCGCGAAATACACGATTAATCCGGCGATTGCCCATGGCATCGACAAACATGTCGGTTCTGTTGAAGTCGGCAAGCGGGCAGACCTCGTCATGTGGTCCCCGGCCTTTTTCGGGGTAAAACCGGATATGGTCGTGATTGGCGGAACGATTGCTGCAGCTCCAATGGGTGATCCGAATGCATCCATCCCGACACCACAGCCCGTGCACATGCGCCCGATGTTTGGCGCTTATGGTAAGTCACTTACCAAGTCATCCGTAACCTTTGTTTCCAAGGCCGCCCAGGAAGAAGACCTGGGTTCAACCCTTGGCATCGAGAAACGCACACTTGCAGTTGAAAACACGCGTGGCGAAATCGGCAAATCTGCCATGCTGTTAAACTCGGAAACACCGGAGATCGAAGTGCACCCTGAAACGTATGAAGTCCGGGCGAATGGCGAATTGCTGACGTGTGAACCAGCGGAAGTCCTGCCGATGGCGCAACGGTATTTTTTGTTTTGACGATGACCACCGCCCACTACATCCTCTCCCACACTCATCACCCAGCGGATACCATCACGCTGGATGAAACTGCGCGTCATCGACGGCGGGTGAAGATGGTTTCCGACAACGGAATAGAGTTCCTTTTGGATTTGCCGGAGGCCCGATTGCTGCGGCACGGCGAGGGCATAGAGCTTGAAGATGGCCGGGTGATCGAAGTAGTTGCGGAACCCGAAGACCTGTACGAAGTGCGGGCCAAAAACCCTCATCACCTGTTGCAGCTTTCATGGCAGTTGGGTAACCGGCATTTGCCGACACAGATACTGGAAGACCGTCTGCGCATACGGCGGGACCATGTAATCAGGGAGATGCTGGAAGGTTTGGGCGCATCGGTTTCCGAAATAACGGCTTCGTTTGATCCCGAAGGGGGTGCCTACGCAAACGGCCATCACCACCATGGGCATGGTTCTTCCTCCCCCGTTAGCGGAGCTAATGACCCCAATGACTGATCTCCAAACGCTGATCCGGCTCCAGACCTGGCTGTCTCCGGCTTTTCCGACAGGTGCTTTCAGTTACAGTCACGGTCTTGAAGCTGCCATTGCAAGCGGCTGGGTGCAGGACAAGGAAACCCTTGCAGAATGGCTCGAAACCCTTCTTCGCAGTGGGCCGGGCTGGAACGATGCGGTGTTGCTGGCGGAAAGCTGGCGGCTGTGCAAAAAGCCTGAAGAACTTGCCTCGGTGGCGGAGCTTTCAGAAGCCCTGAATTTCTCCGCTGAGCGCCATCTTGAGACAACAGCACAAGGTGGCGCGTTTCTGCAGGCAGCAAAAGCCTGGGTCAGCATTCCATCCTTGCCCGAAAATTGCCCGCTGCCTGTAGCAGTTGGCGCGGTTGCAGGTGTTCTTGAAACCGATCTTGAACAAACGCTGACAGCCTATCTCCACGCTTATGTTTCAAACCAGGTACAGGCTGCACTTCGACTGATGAAGCTGGGTCAGCAGGGCGGCTTGGAATTGCTCGCTGATCTGGAAAACATCATCATCGAAACCGCAAAACGTGCTGCAATCAGATCACTCGATGATCTCGGCAGCAACACATTCATAGCTGACATCGCTGTCATGCAACACGAAACCCTTCAAAGCAGGATTTTCCGGTCATGAGTAAAAACGGTCCTCTTCGAGTTGGCATTGGTGGGCCGGTTGGTTCCGGCAAGACCACAATCACCGCAGAACTCTGTAGGGCAATGCGGGAGGACTATTCTGTTGGTGTGGTCACCAACGACATTTACACGCAGGAAGACCGGGATGCACTGGTTCGCATGCAGGCTCTGACATCAGATCGCATCATCGGTGTGGAGACCGGCGGCTGTCCGCACACAGCCATCCGGGAGGATGCATCCATCAATCTCCGTGCCATTGCTGATCTTAATGAAAAGCACGAAAACCTTGATGTGGTGTTCATTGAATCCGGTGGGGATAATCTGGCGGCAACTTTTTCACCGGAACTCGCCGACCTGACGCTATACGTGATTTCGGTGTGTCAGGGTGAAGAAATACCGCGCAAGGGTGGCCCGGGCATCACACGCTCGGACCTCCTGATCATCAACAAGAAAGACCTTGCGCCTTATGTCGGGGCCAGCCTTGATGTCATGGAGCGCGATGCTGGCGCTCAACGTAACGGTAATCCGTTCGTCTTTACGGATGCAAAGCGTGATGATGCGTGCAGTGAAATCGTTGAATTTCTGAAGACACAAGGTGGGTTGTAACCTGATAGTTGATCAATAACGGAAATTGGTTCTACTCAAGCAGCCTTGTGCCTGCTCAGCAATATCACCGGCAGAATTCCTGCACAAATAATGAGCAGGCAGCCGAGAGCGCCGTCTTCAACCCGTCCCTGCGAGGCAAAGTCGTAAACATGGGTGGCAAGCGTGTTCATGCCGAACGGTCGCAACAAGATCGTTGCGGATAGCTCCTTGACCACATCAACAAAGACAAGCAGTGCGGCACCCGCGATTGCCGGTTTCATGATGGGAATAAGTGCCTCTCTCAACACGCCCCAGCGGTTCCGACCCAAGCTTCTTGCGGCAATGTCCAGATTTGGTGAAAGCTTGGAAAACCCGTTTTCAAGATTGCCTTCCGCCATGGCCATGAACCGGACAACATATGCAAACACAAGTGCTGCTCCTGAACCTGTGAGGAGGAGGCCAGTAGAAGTGCCAGCATATTGGCGTAACCATCCATCGAGTGTGTTGTCGAACCAGGCAAAAGGAATAAACACGCCAATTGCAATCAGTGTTCCGGGGACTGCGTAGCCCAAGGTTGCCATTCTCACTGCAACGGTCGTAATTTTTCTTGAATTGATTCTGATCGCATAACTGAGCAACAGGCCACCGATAACGGCCAATAGGGACGCAATACCAGCCAAAACGATTGTGGTTGTGAATGCTTCTATAATGACTGCGGAAAACAGTTCATCGATATCCTTGATCGCAAATTCCGAAAGAACAAAGACCGGAATTCCAAAGCCCAAAATGACTGGCAAAGTCACCAAGAACATGGCCGCCAATGAAGCGCCGCCTGTAAGTAATTTGGGATATACTTTTCGCCCAGAACTGGTTCGTAACTCATGGTAGCGGCGGGCACCTCTGGAAAGATATTCCAGAAAGATCAGTACGAATACAATCGCCAGCAAAAAGATGGCGATTTGCGACGCTCCTGCGAGATCATTCTGGTTAAGCCATACGGAAAACACCGAAAAGGTCAGTGTATTCGTTCCGAGATATTCCACCGCACCGATGTCGTTGATGGTTTCCATCAAGGCGAGCGTAACACCGAGGATTATTGCAGGGCGTGCAAGGGGAATTGTAACCCTGAACAAGATGCGCATCCGGTTTGCGCCCAACATTCTCGCGCTGTCCGGGATATTGGTGCCCTGCAACAGGAACAGGGTTCTCACGGACAAGTAAACATACGGGTACAGCACAATCCCCAGCACAAAGACTGTGCCCCATAAGGACCGGATTTCTGGGAACCAGTATTCCCTGGAAGACTGGTAGTTGCCAATTGCGCGAACAGCTTCCTGAAGGGGTCCTGTATAGGAGAAGAATTCTACAAACGTATAGGCTGAAATGTAGGTTGGTACGGCGAGGGGGAGCATCAGAGCCCATTGCAGGGTTTTTCTCAGTGGAAAATCAAAATAGGTTACAAGCCATGCGGTAGCGTTTCCGATAATGGCGGTGAACAAGCCGACGCCAAGCATCAACATCAAGGTGGTAACCCCTGCTGTCGGCATGACGTTCGTCGCAACGTGCCGGAAACTTTCAAAATCACCGCTGAATGCCAGCGCAGCCAATGTGATAATTGGCAGGCAAAGAAACAGCGCAAACGCAATTGCGCCGGGTACGATATACCCGGCGCGATACTTTGTCTTACCAGCTACATAAACCGGCTCAACTGTGGTCATTAACTGGAAGGACCGTCATCATAGCCGACCTTGTCGACGAGCTTGGAAGCGGCTTTACGCAGTCTGGC
>JBCCYR010000006.1:0-22178 GCA_039189355.1 Pseudomonadota bacterium | reverse complement strand
TGGTGGGCGCGGTGCTGACAGACATTGTAGTAAGCGCGGATTTCGCCATCCTTTCCCTTGATACAGAACAGGCTCTCACCGGCAATCGAAAACGTGAAGTAATCGCCCGCGTTTTCAAGCTGGCTTACGTGGCCTGCGAATTGCCACGTCCGAGCCAGCAGACCCTTGTTTTCAATTTCGAAAACTTGCGGGTCCGTATAATATTTGGCTTCGAGAGAATGAATAAGGGTTACCGTTTCGCTCATCACAGCTCCTTTTCATAAATTCCAAGTTCATGCCGACGTTTGTGAAAACGGTCAACGCGATCAACAATTTCAGGGCTTGCTGACGCAATCACAAAGCTCAGCAGTGTTTCAAGTAATGCAATGGTGGAAACAGAGGACGGGAAGAACTGCGGCGTGTCAGCGGAAACCACAAATCCGAATTCACTGCCCGTTATAATGGGTGATGCAGGACTGTCGGATATTCCGACGATTCTGAGACCTTGCTCACGGGCGACCTGCATGGCTTCTACAACTTCACGCCGGTAGGGTTTGCAGGTGATAGCGATTAATACATCCCGCTCATCAGCCCAGGCAAGGTCGTCGACTGCCGTGCTGCCCGATTTCGGGATTGCATGAAACTGCACCATCCCGGTCGACGCAAGATAAGTAAAGTTCTGCGCATTCGCAGAATTTACACCGACCCCTAGTGTAAACGTCTGGCGTGAATTCCATATGGCTTCTGCTGCGGATTTCAGGGTTTTCTCGTCTATTCCGGCAAAGGTTGTCTCAATGTTTGAAAGCGTACTGCTTACCATGTCAGCATAAAGTTCACCCAATTGCCCGCCTTGCCTGATGGACTGCAGCCAACGGGCACGATCAGGAAAGCTAGCTGTTCCATTGCGGATGGCATGCCTGAAAGGTGCCCGGAAATCCTCGTAACCTTCGAAGCCGACTTCACGTGCCATCCGGACGAATGTATTGGGTTTCACATTGGCCGCATCAGCAATTTCCCGGATCGAACTCACACCCACATCCATTGGGTTTTCCAGCACATAGGCTGCTGCCTTGCGCACTTCCGGTGTCAGGGATTCCAGCTGTGTGGCGAGCTCACCAAGAACGGAATCCGGTTTGCTGTCTGGTGAATTTGGTACGATTGTATTATTCATGGTTGACGATAGTACAAATGTTTGATTATTTTGCAATCGAAAATTTTCAGGAAAGTGCATTCTCCCATGTCTGAAGAAACCCAATCAAAACTTCCTTCCCATGCGCGCGTTGTCATTGTCGGCGGCGGCATCATGGGTTGTGGCCTCGCCTATCACCTTGCGCATGAGGGATGGGGCAGTGAAACCGTTCTGCTGGAAAAGGCTGAACTGACCTCCGGATCAACCTGGCATGCGGCCGGCCAGATCACCCATTCGACATCCAGCTTCGGGCTTGGCAAGTGCGTTGATTACAATATCGACCTCTATTCGAAGCTGCTCGAAGAAGAAACCGGTCAGTCTAGCACATGGCATGGCTGTGGTTCTTTCAGGCTTGCCTACACTGAAGACGAGATGGACTGGCTGCGTCACACGCTTTCAGTTGGCCGGTCTCTCGGGTTCAATATTGAACTGGTCGGTAAGGAAGAGATTGCCAAGCTTCATCCTTTTTATAATCTCGATGGTGTTCTGGGTGCATTGCATACGCCGGATGACGGGCATGTGGACCCTGCAGGCCCGACGCAGGCGATGGCCATTGGTGCCCGGCAACTGGGTGCGAAAATCATCCGCCGTTGCCGTGCAACCGATATCAAGCAGCTGGATAGTGGTGAATGGAAAGTATCCACTGAACTCGGCGACATCATCTGTGAGCATGTGGTCAACGCGGGTGGAACCTATGCCCGACAGATGGGGGAATGGTCTGGCCTGTTGTTGCCGATGACTTCCATGACGCACCATTATTTTGTCACGGACACAGTGCCGGAATTCAAGGATCTTGACTACGAATTGCCGGTGATCCGTGATGACAAGCTTGTTTCCGGCTATATCCGCATGGAACAGAAATCCGGTCTGATCGGCATTTATGAAAAGGAGAACCCAAACTCCGTCTGGCATGATCATTGCCCATGGGAAGCGGAGAATGAATTGTTCGAAGCGGATTATGACCGCATCATGCCATGGCTTGAAAACTCAATGGACCGTATGCCGATTTTTGCGGAACTTGGCATCAAGCGGGAAGTTCATGGTGCGATTTCCCATCCGCCGGACGGTAATCCAATGATCGGGCCTGCGCCGGGTGTGAAAAATTATTGGTGCTGTTGCGGTACGCAAATCGGTATCGGCTGGGGGCCTGGTCTCAGCCGTGAACTTGCCCGCTGGATTGTGCATGGTTCTGCTGACATCTCCATGCGCGAGTTTGATCCGCGCCGCTTTGGTGATTACGCGCAGAAAGACTGGCAGGTGAAGAAAGCACACGAGGATTATTGCCTTCGCCATGAAATTCCATTCCCGCACTTCAACCGCCTTGAAGGGCGCCCGATCAAGCCGTCACCGCTTTATGAGCGTCTCAAATCAAAAGGGGCTGTTCATGAGGAAGTATTTGGTCATGAGCGTCCGCGCTGGTTTGCAAAAGACGGTGTTGAGCAACGGGACCATTACTCGTTCCGCCGCAACGAACTTCATCATGTTCTGGCCGCAGAGATCAAGGGTGTCCGCGAACGCGTCGGGATCATGGATATCTCCGCTTTCACGAAGGTTGAAGTCGCAGGTCCTGATGCGGAATCGTTCCTTGAAGGGCTTATTGCAAACCGTCTTCCGAAAAAGGTTGGCGGGATTATCCTGACACATATGCTCAACTGCCGTGGCCGGATTGAAATGGAAGTGACCATTGTCCGACTGGCTGAAGACCGCTTCTATATTGTTTGTGCTGCCTTCTTTGAGCAGCGGTTGCTGGATCATCTTGGTCTGCGCCTTGATGGTGAAGACCTGCAAGTCATCAAGCGGTCGGATGAATGGGCAGCATTGACAATCAATGGCCCCAAGGCACGTGATGTTCTTGCAGTCTGTACCGATGCACCGCTGGACAATGCGAACTTCCGCTGGATGAGTGCGCAGGAAATTGAGGTAGCGGGTCATAAAGTATGGGCATTCCGCATGTCTTATGCAGGAGAACTTGGCTGGGAGTTCCATATTCCCCGTGACAGCGCCCTTGCTGTCTATGATGCGCTATGGGCAGCCGGAGAGGCACATGGCATTGTTGATTACGGCTCGTTTGCCATGAACGCAATGCGGATGGAGAAAGGTTTCAAGGGCGCAGGTGAACTGACCAATGAAGTTACGCTGCCAGAGGCTGACGTCATGCGTTTTGTCAAAATGGACAAGGAAGATTTTGTCGGCAAGGCTGAAACAGAAACATCCATGCAATCAAACCGTCTGCCATGGATTTGTGCTTATCTTGAGATTGAGCCTGATGATGAGGATGACGGACATGGCGGTGAAGCGGTGCTTCACAATGGTGAAGTGGTTGGCACGACCTCATCCGTCGCCTATGGCCATAGTATCGGAAAGATTCTTGCGTTTGCATATATCAAGCCGGAAGCAGCGGACCCTGGTACGGATCTGGAAGTGATTGTCATGGGACAACCACGCAAGGCAAAAGTACTTGGTGAGCCTGCCTATGATCCGGAAAGCAAGTTGCCAAGAACCGATGTACCGGTGAAAGAGGCTGCCGAATGACTGAAATTCCTTCCGCCATGCGTGCCATTGTCCTGACTGGGCATGGCGGTCTTGATAAGCTCGAATATCATGAAGACTGGCCGACCCCGGCACCTGGCCCGAAAGAAGTTCTGGTGAAGGTGCATGCCTGTGGTCTCAACAATACCGACGTGAACACGCGATCCGGCTGGTACTCAAAGGCTGTTTCTGAAGAGACGACAGGCGGTGCTTATGAGGAAGTGGATGAAGAAGACCCAACCTGGGGCGGCGCTCCGCTTACCTTTCCGCGCATTCAGGGTGCAGACATGGTTGGCACCGTTGTTGCCGTTGGCGAAGGAGCAGATGAAAACCTGATTGGCAAACGGGTCATGAATGACGGTTGGATCCGTGAATGGGACAATCCGGATGACTTTTATAATGTTGGCTATTTCGGTTCCGAAAGGAATGGTGGTTATGCTGAATATACGACTGTTCATCAGCAGCAGGTATTGCCGGTAGAATCTGATCTTTCAGATGCAGAACTTGCAACATTCTCTTGCTCTTATACGACAGCAGAAAACCTCCTGAACCGTGTAGGTTGCAAAGAAGGTGACCGGGTTCTGATTACCGGCGCATCCGGTGGTGTCGGCGGAGCGCTGATTCAGCTTGCCAATCGCCGGGGTGCAAAAACAATTGCGATGGCGAGCGAAGCAAAACACGAACAGGTAGCGAAACTCAATCCAACGGCAATCTTGCCGCGCGCGCCTGAAAATCTTGGCAAGGCCCTTAAGGATGCAATTGGCGAAGATACGGTAACCGTTGTCGCTGACATTGCCGGCGGGTCTTATTATCCGCAGCTTATTGATGTGATGGCACGCGGTGGACGCTATGGTACCTCCGGTGCAATTGCAGGACCAATCGTCGATCTTGATCTTCGCACCCTCTACCTGCGAGACCTTACCTTCCATGGTTGTACGGTGACATCCCTGAACGTTTTCCCGGATCTTGTCGGATACATTGAGCGGGGTGAAATCAAGCCGATGCTTGCGGCGACCTATCCGCTCAAAGAATTTCATGCCGCCCAGCAGGCATTCATAGACAAGAAGCACACCGGAAACATTGTAGTATTGCCCTGATGTTGCATCCCAGTCTGCATAATCTGAGAGAAGCGTTTCGCACATACGCCAGAGAGCAGGCCCCGGACATCATGTCATTTTGCGGGGAAGCGCTGTTTGCTGATCATGATGAAGCTGAATGTGTCCCGGCACAACTACCGGTTTGCGAAAGACTGGAAGCCGTGCGCTCCATGATTACCGGTGCAACGGAAAACCTGTTTGAAGCAGTGGTTGCAGCAGCGCCTCATGTCTACTGGCAGCAAAGTTATACGCTTGAAGATGACGGGTTTGACGAGAACTATCTCGCGAATTACGGCTGGTTTAACCTGATAGCGCCAAGCGGTCCCTTTGTGAGTAATGACATGCGTCTCGCTGTAGGATTCTGGGGTCAGGGACTGACCTATCCAAATCACTGGCATGAACCAGAAGAAATTTACCTCACCGTTGCCGGTTCAGCGCTTTATATTTCTGAAGGCCGTGAGCCTGTTCGAGGTGGGCCTGGTACAACGATTTGTCATTACAGCAACCAGCCCCATTCGGCAGATTTCGATGAAAAACCATTGGTGGCTGCGGCTTTTTGGCGGGGCAATGGTCTTGAAGCAAAGTCCGCGCTGTGGACCAGCTCATGAGCCGCGCTCTCTTCGAAAATGCATTGGAGAAGATCAGGCAGGCGTATGAGCGCCACCCGGATATGGTGGAGTTCTGCCCTTTCCCGAATGATGTAAACTGGCGAACTGTGGAACCACATTTTCTGCCTCCGGCCCGGCTTATGGCGCAGGATGCGAGTCTGGAAACAGATGAGTTTGAGGAATTGCGGGATGCGTTAATAGCCGCCGGTGATGATGCAAGGTGGCGTGAAACCTACAAGCATACAAACATTGGCGATGAGTTCCTTTCGAAGTTTGGTTGCTATGAACTGTTTGGCTGGGACGGTCATTTTGAATGCCGTTCAACGCGCGGGTTTCTCGTCTACTCGCCAGGTGGGTTGTACTATCCCTGGCATCATCATCCGGCAGAGGAAATGTATATGATCATCGCCGGAGAAGCGGAGTTTGCCACCGAAGGCAATGCACCGAAAATGCTAAGACCCGGAGATACGGTTTTTCATTTTGAAAACCAGTCACACAACATGCAGACCCATGAAAAGGGCGTACTTGCGTGGGTGCAGTGGCGGGGAGAGTTGGGTGTGGCTCCAGTTCTCACAGACCGCTTGAATGGTGGACTGCACTGATGAAGATCACGCGTATTTCCATCTACAAAACGCACCTTCCCTATGTCGGAGGCAGTTATGGCTGGGGTGCGGGCAACGCGATTGAAACGGCAATTTCCTCTGTTGTGGTAATCGATACGGATGCAGGTATTTCAGGATGTGGTGAGTTTACGCCATGCGGCGAAAATTACATGGTTGCCCACTCTGAGGGAGTGGAAGCGCTTGCCCGGCTGGTTGCACCAACACTGATCGGTGAAGACCCGAGACAAGTTGCCAGAATAGAACATACAATGGATCATCTCGTGCAGGGCCACGGATACGCCAAGGCCCCGTTTGATGCCGCGTGCTGGGACATTCTCGGCAAGGAAACCGGGCAGCCTGTCTGGATGCTGCTTGGGGGCAAACTGACCGATGGGGCGCCGATGTACCGCGTCGCTCCGCAAAAGGATGTCGAGACTACAAAGAAGGAACTGGAAGAGCATCGCGCTTCCGGCTACCGGCAATTTCAGATCAAGGTGGGTGCGGACTGGGTAACGGACATTGACCGGGTCAGGGCAACGGTTCCCTTGTTGAAGCCAGGTGAAAAAGCGATGGCTGATGCCAACCAGGGTTGGCGTGTCGACAATGCCATTCGCGTTGCGGAGGCAACCAGAGACCTTGATTTCATTCTTGAGCAACCATGCCGTACCTACGAAGAATGCCAACAGGTTCGCCGTCATGTGGCTCAACCGATGAAACTTGATGAATGTGTTACCGGCATGCATGCAGCGCACCGCATTGTCCAGGACAGGGGAGCTGAAATCTGCTGTCTCAAGATTTCGAATCTAGGTGGCTTGTCCAAGGCAAGAAAGGTTCGGGACTATCTGGTGGAAAACCGGATTCCGGTTGTCTCCGAAGACACCTGGGGCGGTGAGATTACGACTTCCGTGGTTGCGCATTTTGCAGCTTCTACGCCGGAAGAATTTCTGATCAATTCAACAGACCTGATGAATTACAATACGCGTTCAACAGGGGTTGGCGGTCCTACGGTCAAAGACGGAAAACTCTATGCACCGGATGCACCTGGTCTTGGTGTTGAACCGGATTTTGAAAGCCTTGGCGATCCGGTTGCGGTTTACGGGGGAAAACCATGAAAATCACCAAAATATCCGTATACCAAAAGGACCTTCCGCTGGAATTTCCCTACTGGCTTTCCGGAGGTCGGCTCAAGTTTGAGATGCTGGATGCGACTTTTGTGAAAGTCGAGACGGATGCCGGAATCATTGGCTGGGGTGAGGGTACACCCTGGGGGCACACTTATGTTCCCGCCCATGGCCCGGGTATCCGCGCCGGGATTGAAACCATGGCAAAGTTTGTCATCGGTCTTGATCCCAGATGCCTTCTGGATGTCGAACGTGCCATGGATCTGGCATTGCCGGGGCATCTATATGCAAAGTCTCCAATCGACATGGCGTGCTGGGATATTGCGGGCAAAGCGGCAGGCATGACGATTGCCGACTTGATGGGTGGAGGTTCGCGAACGCCACGTCCGATTGCTTCATCCGTTGGTGCCAAGACGGTTGATGAAACCCGCGAAGTCATGGAACGGTATCGAAGCCGTGGCTACATCGCGCATTCTGTCAAGATTGGCGGTGATGTTGAACGTGACATTGCCCGTATCAGGGATGTGGAATCGATCCGCAAACCCGGCGAGATTATCCTTTACGATGTGAATCGCGGCTGGACCCGTCAGCAGGCATTGCGCGTCATGAGTGCTACGGAAGACCTGAATGTGATGTTCGAACAACCGGGCGAAACACTGGATGACATAGCTGCGATCTGCAACAAGCATGCTTCTCCGGTATCTGTCGATGAAAGTCTGGTGACATTGCAGGATGCAGCGCGCATCGCCCGTGACGGACTGGCAGAAATTTTCGGGATCAAGCTCAATCGTGTCGGAGGTTTGACCAAGGCAGCCCGGATGCGGGATGTTGCACTCGCCCATGGCATCGACATGTTTGTCATGGCAACAGGGGGCTCTGTTTTGGCAGACACGGAAGCCCTGCATCTGGCGGCCACAATTCCCGACCACAATTGTCATGCGGTATGGGCCTGTCAGGACATGTTGACGGTCGACATTGCCGGAGGGCGCGGACCGCGAAACAAAAACGGTCATTTGACATTGCCGGAAGAACCCGGGCTGGGTGTTACTCCGGATGAAGACATGCTTGGCGATCCGGTCGCCGTTTACAATCAGGAATAGGCAAAATGGAAAATCTTGAAAGCTTGAGCAATGAATATCCGGTTCATGATCCCGAATGGGTCCGGGACATGCATGCCGATCACTATATCCAGAGCTGGTCGAAACAGGGTAACCGTCCCAAGGTAATCACGGGTGGTGAGGGGAGCTGGTTCTGGGACAGCGATGGCAAACGCTATCTCGATTTTCAGTCACAGCTGGTGAACCTGAACCTTGGTCATCAGCACCCCAAAATTGTCGAGGCAATCAAGGCGCAGGCGGACAAGCTTTGTTATATTGGTCCGGCCATGGGTTCAGATGTTCGCTCGGAACTTGCTGCACTGATGCGGGAGATTTCTCCAGGTAATCTGAATTCAACCTTCTTTACTGCTGGCGGTGCTGCCGCGAACGAAACAGCAATCCGTCTTGCACGTCATTATACAGGGCGTTCCAAGATCATTGCCCGTTACCGCTCTTATCATGGGGCGACAGGAGGGGCGCTCAGCCTTACCGGTGATCCTCGGCACCATCTCACACGCGGTGATATGCCGGGTGTTGTGCGCATGCTTGATCCGTACATGTATCGCACACCGACCGGACATGCCGATCCGGAAGATTGTCCGGTCTGTCAGGGTGGGCCGCATCTGGAAAATATCCTGATGTTTGAAAACCCGAATTCCATTGCTGCCGTAATCATTGAAAGTGTGGTCGGGACAAACGGTATTCTTGTGCCGCCGGACGGGTATCTCAGGTCAATCAAGGAGACTTGTGAAAAATACGGCATTCTCCTGATCCTGGACGAGGTGATGGCAGGTTTCGGGCGTACCGGAAAATGGTTTGCCTGTGAACATTTCGATGTTGTCCCGGATATTCTTACTGGTGCGAAGGGCATCAATTCCGGGTACGTGCCGCTTGGTACAATGACAGTGAGCGAACCAATTGGAAACTGGCTCAAGGACAATCCATTTCCGAGCGGTCTCACCTATGCTGGGCATCCGCTTGCTTGTGCCTCCGGTGTCGCAGCAATCCGTGCGATGATGGAAGAGGGAACGCTTGAGCAGGCAAGCGAGAATGGCGAGTTCATGCGAGCGGAATTGCACAAGCTTGCAGACAAACACCAGTCAATCGGTGACATTCGTGGGCTTGGCATGTTCAACGGGATTGAGCTCGTTAAGAACCGTGAGACGAAAGAACCGCTCGTTCCGTTCGCGGCCAAGGGTGATGATGCCAAACCGATGACTGAAATGATGTCGTTCGCCATGAAGGAGGGCTTGTACCTGTCCTTCTTTTCCAATGTAATCCGGTTGACGCCACCACTTAACATCAGCCGTGAAGATATTTCGACTGGTCTGGAAGTCCTCGACCGGACGCTCGAAATCGCCGATCGCGAGACACACTAGGGGGCAAATTGAAAATCAAACGAATTCAGGTCTGGAAAGTTCCGCTGACAAGCCATGAAACCTATTACATGGCTGATGGCAAAACCTGTGATGTGGTCGAGTCGGTTATTGTATGTCTTGAAACCGATACCGGGCTGAAGGGTTGGGGTGAGGTTTGTACGATACCCCACTATCTGCCTGCTTATGCCAATGGTGTGATACCCGCGATTGAGGAAATGGCTCCTGTTTTGCTGGGTGCTGATCCGGTCGGTCCGGAAGCGCTTATGCACAGGCTGGATTCCTGGTTGCAAGGCCATTCCTATGCGAAGTCTGCAATTGACACGGCCCTTTGGGATTTGACAGGCAAGGCAGCCGGTTTGCCGTTATATATCTTGCTTGGCGGCAAGCAAACAGATGATTTGCCACTCTACCATTCGATAACCTGCCTTGAACCGGATGACATGGTTCGCATTGCCCAACAGGCATATCAAACCGGCATGCGGCAGTTTCAGGTAAAGCTGGGAGCAGACAACAACTGGGAAAAGGACGTCGCACGGCTTCGCAAGGTGCGTGAGGCAGTTGGCAATGGCCCCATTGTTTACGGTGACTGGAATTGCGGTTCCACGCAACTTGATGCAACCCGGGTGGGGAGGGCTGTAGCTGATCTCGATATCATGCTTGAGCAACCCTGCAAGACCCTTGAAGAATGCGCGAATGTCAAACGGGCCTGTGGCCTGCCGATGAAGATTGATGAAAACGCGCATGACATGGCTTCACTTCTGAAAGCCTATGAACTTGGATGTCTGGATGCTGTGGCAGTTAAGCTTTCCAAGTTCGGAGGGTTGAGTGCCATGCGGCGGGCACGCGATCTCTGTGTATACATGGGTGCCAAAATGTGCATCGAGGATACCTGGGGCTCTGATATCACCACCGCAACAGCGATACATCTTGCGACGGCTACGCCTGTGGCAAACATACTCAATGTTTGCGATCTGTCCGGCTACGTTTCGCCGCGTCTTGATGAAACAGGACCATCCCGTGAAGACGGTATGATCCGGGCTGGTGACAAGCCGGGGCATGGAATCGAACCTGATGGTGAAATTCTCGGCGAATCGCTTTTGGAACTTGCGTAAATCCGGACATATTCAATTCTGGTCTTGTTTAATGCAGTCAGGCCAGTTTTTCATGGTTGCCGAGAGGAGCTTTCCAAACCGACTGAGGTATTTGAGATTGGAACTACACGGCTGGTTCAGTCTGATTGTCCGCGCCGAATTTCAGGACTGTGGCAGCAGCGCGTTCGGCTGCGTCAAACGCACCTTCTATGAGGCCCGGGCTGCGTTCTGCCGTTTCTGATCCTGCAAAACAAATCCTGTTTTCAAAGTAGACATCCCGCAACGCTGCCGGACCTACGGTCGGATGATGCATCGGGCCGCTCAGATCCGTGGCGGAGGCGACAAACGGGTCTTGTGACCATTTCTCAATATGTATCGAAACCGGTTCGGGGCTGTCTGGTCCGAAACAACGCTTTAACTGCGCCTGAACATTGGTTTTCAACGCGTCGCCCAGTTCAGTTCGGACATCATGAGGCCAGCCAATAAAACCCCACAACGCAGCAATCGAACCATCTTCGGCACAATGGTCATGGGTTTCAACCACTGGCCCGGTACGGCTTGCGATACGTCCGGATAGTCCGGCCTCACGCCAGAACGCAGTTTCATAAACAACCGCAACTTTGGCGTGCGGGGCCATCCATGTGGGTGTCATGCCGAGTGACTGCTTTAGGTTTTCAGGCAATTCCGGCTGCCAATGGATGGTCTTCAACGCAATGCGCGGAGGAATGGCAACTACAATTTGATTTGCTTCAACCGTCTCGCCGGAGACTGTCTTGATCAACAGCCTGTCGTTTTTCAAGTTGATTGTTTGAACGGCGGAACCGGTTCTGATGGTTTCTTTTGACAAGCGGGAAACGAGCGCGCCAACCAGTGCCTGAGAGCCACCCATTACGCGCATGTTGCCCTCCTGACCGGGAATGAACGTCGCCTTTGCAGGTTGATCAGGTCCGTAGTCGAGAATGGCTTTTCCATTATCGTATTGCGAGAATGCAGAGAGTTCCAGTTTGTCCACCCATCTGGATATGACAGGCTGGAAGGCAGGCCAAATCCAGCTTGGTCCAAGATCGGCAAGGAATCTGCCATCCTTGTCGAAAACGGAGCGTATGCGCCCGCCAGGGTGTTCCCTTGCTTCCAAAATGCAGAATGATTTTCCAGCTTCTTGCAGAAGAAGCGCAGTGGCAAGGCCACTTAGGCCAGCCCCGATAATGGCAACATCAATACTGTTTTCGGGACGCGCCATTGTGTTGCTAAACTTCGGCCAAGGCCTGTTTTACCGAAGTTGATGTTATGGAATCAAAAATCTTCACGTCATTCATGCTTGATGCCAACATCATGGCACCTTGGTGGGACGCAAGAATTGCACCTGCTATCTTGTTGCGCCGGGCCTTGCCCATGTTTGCAGGCAATGCCTTTTCGAGCCATTCGATGTTGGCTTTGAAAAAATCTCTTACACGATCCGACAGCATGTCCGGCAGGCCCGCTATTTCAGCTCCCAGCAGACCGCAGAGGCAAACAGCATCATCCTCGGTGAGGGCAGTGCGATAGACCTTCGTGTATGCCTTGAACTTGTCCTGTGGTCCAGGTGCCTTTTGGGATATCTCTTCCAGAAAAGAGAAAAAACGGCCAGAATACCGTTCAACCAGCGCACTGCCGAGATCTTCCTTTTTGGGAAAATGATAGTGTACGCTTGAACTTTTAATGCCGGTATCTTCCGCCAGATCGCGAAAACTTACCGCATTGTAGCCGCCCTTGCGCATGCGTTTCTCGGCCGCATCCAGAAGTCTTGTCGTTGTTTCCATGACCATTTTCAATGTATTAATCTATCAGTAGATAGAAGTGTCATCCGTCACCATAAAAGTCAAACCGGACTGTGTAAAAATGCCGGTACTCAATGAATGGTTCGGTTATTGTAGATAATCCGTGTGCCGGTGCGCGGTGATTAAATGCGGCTGTCCGGTTTTTGTTTGCGTATCTGGGGGACGTGGTCCCCCAATTATGACAATTCTAACCTGCAACAGCAGGACGGGATGCTATCTTCTCGCGCCATGCAACAAGGTTTGTGCACTCCGCAGGGATTTCCACCTGGGCGAAATCCGCAAATGCAAGACCTGCAAAGGCCGTGATATCTGCCATCGAATAGTTCTGCCCGGCGAGGTAGGGCTGTTTTGCTAGAACGCCATCAAAGTACTTCATTCCGGCAACGGCCTTTTCCTTTTGCTTTTCACCCCATTCAGCGTTCTGATAGGTCTCAAGGTCTGGTCCAAGGCCGGGTGTTGCGTGATGGAAATAGGTGGAAACGGCATCAATCAGATTGGCCTCGGCCCGGCGTTGCATCATGTGAATAACGGCCCGTTCTTTTTGTGTTTCGCCCGTTAGCGATGGTCCGTCAAAAGAATGATCGATGAATTCTGTAATGGCGGTGCATTCAGCAATGCAGGTGCCGTCTTCAAGTTCCATGACAGGAACGCCTGCATTCGGGTTCTTGTCCAGAAATTCAGGTTGGCGGTGCTCTCCGCCCATCACATCAACATTGATGAATTCGACTTTGTCAGTCGCGTTCTTTTCAGCCAGTGCAATGCGCACACGGACCGGATTGGGAAAATTCTCTACATCATATACCTTCATGGCTATCTCCTGATTATCTATCGACAGATAGGTATCTATCGATAGGTAGACAACAGAATTAACTGCTGCTAGTCAAGAAAATTGTGAGACAGGTTTTCAAATATGCGTGAAATGGAATTTGATACCGGCAAATTTGCCGGGCGTTTCGGTAGACTTGGAATATTAATCGATTATCTTCCGTACGACCGTTTTGCAGTAACAGGAAAAAGGCTCCATGACGCAAAATCTTGCCGGTCCCCTTGACGGCGTACGCGTAATCGATCTTACCACTGTGGTTTCAGGGCCGTCGGCCACCATGGTATTGGGAGATCAAGGGGCGGATATCGTCAAGGTGGAAGCGCCCGTTGGTGATTTTGCCCGTCACGTGGCAACACGGAAAAGCGGGCTTTCGGCTTCATTTCTGAACAATAACCGCAACAAGCGCTCAATCGTGCTCGATCTGAAAACCCCGGAAGATTTGGCGATATTGTTCAGGTTGCTTGAAGATGCAGATGTAATTGTCAGTAACTTCCGGCCCGGTGTAATGGACCGTCTGGGTCTGAGTGAAGAAGCGGTAAGGGAAATAAACCCCTCAATAATCTATGCGCTGATTACTGGTTTTGGCTTCGATGGACCTTATGCAAACAAGCCGGTCTATGATCCGTTGATCCAGGCTGTTTCTGCCCTGACAAGTGTTCAGGCCGGATCAGATGAGGAACGTCCGAAACTGGTCCGCACCATTCTGCCGGACAAATTGACCGGGGTTCAGGCAAGCCAGGCAATCACCGCTGCACTCTTTGCGCGTGCAAGGACTGGTGAAGGACAGAGCATCAGGCTTTCCATGCTGGATACGGTTATTTCGTTTCTCTGGGGCTCTGACATGGGTGGGCACACATTTGTTGGCGAGGAACTGGAAACGGAAACGGCGCAGTCCTTCATCGATCTCATTTATGAAGTGAAAGACGGTTACGTCACTGTCGCTGTAATGCAGGACAAGCAATGGAAGGCTTTTTGTGAGGTTGTTGAGAAGCCGGAATTACTTGTTGATGAGCGTTTTGCAACCGCCTCACTGCGTGAGATCAACAAGGATGCGCGGCTTGAAGAAATCCAGAAAGCCATTATCGGGTATCCTGCGGAGGAAATTCTCGAAAAACTGGAGCGCGCAGGCGTGCCATGCGCGCCGGTACTTACCCGCACCCAGATGCGCCAACACCCACAGGTTATAGCGAACGGGATCATTGTAGAAACAGACCACCCGCATGCCGGGCAGTTGAGACAGGCGCGATCGCCAGCCGTTTTCTCAAGAACCCCGACTGCGATCAGAAGGGGAGCGCCTCAACTGGGGGAACATACAGAAGAAATACTGGCAGAGCTTGAAAAGAAAAACTGAACCCGTCCGGGTTTCAGAAGATGGATATGATCAGGCCGAGGTGATCCATTCGATAAATGCGACCACTTCCGGTTTTGTGACCGCAGATTCCTCAAAGGCGAGAAAGTAGCCGTAATCGCTTAATTCCACCGGGCTTAACCGCACCAGCCTGCCGTTGCTGATCTCATCGGTTATGAGATCGTCATTCAGTGCAACTCCCTGTCCATCAATTACTGCCTGAACCCTCACATTCGGGTCCGGGATGATGAGCGTATCGAGTCGCATGGTTTCGCTTAATCCGGCTTTCGCATACCACTCGCTCCACGCATTGCTGTCTTCCCGATCACGAAGCAGGGTAAAGCCTTCAAACGCTTCTTTCAAACCCCGTTTCCTGACCGATTGATATGCTTCCTGATTTCCCGTGGGCCAGGCCGGGCAGTTCAGCAGTCTTAAAATCTCGCAATCTGTCCACTGTCCATTTCCCCAGCGAATTGCGACATCCACATCCCTGCCTGCAAAGTTGGAAAGGTCTATCATGGGCTGGATTCTCAGACGAATCTCGGGATGCACTTGCATGAAGTCCATCAGTCTGGGGGATAGCCATCGTGACGCGAAATAAGTTGTGACGCCTATCGTCAATGGGTGATCGGTTACCTCTGCGAGTTGGGAAACCTTGGTCTCTATCTGCCGGAAAGACTGTTCTGCCGTTTCCAACAGTTCCGTGCCTTTTGATGTAAGCTTGATGCCTCTGGGATGCCGATCGAATACGGCAAAACCCAACTCTGTTTCCAGACGCTTGATCTGCTGGCTTAAGGCCCCCTTTGTAAGGTGCAGGTTTTCCGCTGCTGCCGAAAGGCTGTTGTGCCTGGCGACAACCAGAAAGCTTCGGAGGTCATCAAATGTTTTGAAACGCATAAATAACGTTTAATTTATTTAAACGTATCGGTCAAAATTTTTCGATTTTCAGTCAATCAATTCGAGAAAATAATGGATTTGAACGAATTGCTCTTAAATCAGCCGCTCAAGGTGTATGAAAATTGGACGCTATGGAGATGCAAACTCACAAATTATCGCGCATTTCCAAACCTCAGAAAAGGCGGGGTGCCCGCCGTGCATTGCAGGCATCGTCGCGATCAAGACCTTATGCGCTTAAAGTCCGTCGGCGGTTGATACCAACCTATTCCCTGCTTGATGATGCCGCGCTTGAGACAATTGAACAGCATGCAGACTGGTTGCTTGAGCATGTCGGAATGGAGTTTCGTGGCGATGAAACCGCCAAGGAATTGTTTCGAAATGCCGGCGCAATAGTTGACAATGACCGCGTTCGATATCCTTCCGGGCTTGCCCGTGAGCTGTGCAAAACCGCCCCAACAACTTTCAAGCTGCATGGCCGGGAGCCCGAGTATACAGTGAGCCTTGGAGGTGACGGCATTGTTTTCATGCCAGGCTACGGATCGCCCTTTGTATGTGATCTGGATCAGGGACGGCGATATGCAACACTCAATGACTTCAGAAACTTCGTGAAGCTTACCCATTCAACGCCTTATCTCCATCATTCCGGCGGTACTGTGGTTGAGCCGGTTGATGTGCCTGTAAACAAGCGGCATCTGGACATGACGCTCGCGCATCTTTGTCTTTCCAACAAGCCTTTCATGGGAGCTGTTACAGCGCAGGAAAGAGCCGTGGATTCAATTGCAATGGCCGAGATTGTTTTCGGTCCGGATTTCATGCAACGCCATGTTGTGATGCAGGGCAATATCAACATCAACTCACCGTTTGTTTTTGATGAATCCATGTCATCAGCCCTTCGTACATATGCGCAAGTCAATCAGTGTGTCTGTGTTTCCCCCGCCATATTCGGTGGTGCTATGGGTCCTGTAACACCGGCGGCCATTGCAGCGCAGACACTTGCTGAAGCGATGACGGGGATTGCACTTGCACAACTGGTGCGACCGGGATGTCCTGTTGTTTTCGGCAGTTTTCATTCAACCATGAATTTGCGTACAGGCTCGCTTACCTTCGGCACGCCTGAAGCCAATCTGGTTACCATGGCCTTGTCCCAGTTGGGACACCGCCTTGGCGTTCCAGTGCGTTCGGGCGGTGGCCAGATCACGGCTTCCAACCTGCCTGATGCACAAGCTCAAGCCGACAGTACGAATGCCATGTGGTCCACAGTCATTTCAGGGGCGCATCAGGTTTGGCATGCGGCAGGCTGGCTCGAGGGTGGTCTCACCATGTCGTATGAGAAGTTCATCCTTGATCTCGACAATTGCGGTTCAATGCTTCGAATGTTGCAGGGAATGAGTGTTTCAACAGAAACGCTGTCTCCTGAAAGTTATAACGAAGCGCAGCCGGGTGAGAATTTTCTTTCAACCAGCCACACGCTCGCGAACTATTCAGACGCCAACTATGAGTCCCTGCTGCCGGATCCAGGCAGTTACGAAGCATGGAAAGAGAATGGCAGCCCCAGCGATGCTGAACGCGCCAATCGTGTCTGGAAGCAGATGCTTGCTGACTATGAAGAGCCACCCATGGATGAGGGAACCAGAAAGCAACTGGAAGAATTTGTAACATCCCGCAAATCGGAAATGCCGGATGAATGGTATTAAACGGAGACACACTCATGACAGAAGAACTCAGCCGCACGTCAGCACTTGCTTCGCGCCACACCGCACTTGGTTCCGGTCTTGAAGACTGGAACGGCATGGGAACGGCGTGGACTTACAACACCGATCCGAATGATGAGCATGACGCGGTGCGGGAGCATGCCGGGATGTTTGACATGTCACCGCTCAAGAAAGTCTTTGTCAGAGGAGCAGATGCACAGGCCGTGCTGGATCATCTTACAACGCGTGACATGAGCAAGATCGGGCCTGGAAAAGCTGCGTATTTGTCTGTTTTAACCGAAGAAGGAACCATGGCTGATGATGCCATTGTATCCAACAACGGTGATGATGAATGGATGATTGTCCACGGTTCAGGCGATACCATGGCTCTGTTGGAAGCGTCAGCGGCCGGGAAAAATATCGAAATCGAATTCACCGATGATCTGCATGATATTTCCGTTCAAGGGCCTAAAGCATGCGAAATTCTCAATGCCAATTGTGACGTCGATCTGGAGCCGTTGGCCTATTTTCATCATGTGCTTGCGAAGCTTTTCGGTTATCCCTGCCGCATATCCAGAACCGGTTACTCCGGTGAGCGCGGGTATGAGGTTTTTGCCGATGCAAATGTTGTCGGTGATGTCTGGGACATGCTGGTTGAAGCAGGTGTCATGCCCTGCTCGTTTACCGCCCTGGACAAGGTACGTATTGAAGCAGGCTTGCTGTTTTATGGTTATGACATGACAACGGAACATACACCCTGGGAAGTCGGGCTCGGCTTTACAGTCAGCAAAACCAAAACAGATTTCCGGGGTCGTAACGCATTAATGGCGGCGCAGGGGAATGAGAAAATCAAAAACATCTGCATCGATATTGATCATCCGGACATGATCAATGGTGGAGAAGTATTGATGTTTGATGGCGAGGAAGCTGGTATCGTAAACAGCCCCGGATACTCTCACCGGCTGGGAAAATCCCTTGCCCTGGCACACGTATCACCGGGAGCATCTGCTGAGGGAACAGAGTTGAAAGTATCAGGAGACGGTATTGATACGACAGCAAAAGTGGTTGCCATACCGATATATGATCCGCAGAAGTCCCGTACCCATGCATGATGTTTGTTTGTTGCCCGTAAAAGCCGTCTACGCAGGCTGATCCCGAAAGTAATGGTAACAGGGAACTTAACCCATGCAGCTTTCTATAAAATTTGTGCAAGTAGGCTGTTAAGCCAGCCTGAAAAGGCTAATGAAAAAGACCCAAAGCAACCCAAATGTGAGAATGAGACCAAGACGGGCAAAGGGCTTGGTAGGTTGGGGGGAGGGAAGATAACTCATTCTTCTATCTGGGTTGCTCTGGTTGAGAGTGACAATGATGCTTTGAAAACTGTCCTGTATGTGCGCAAACAAATGCTGTTTCGATAGGTTTGGGAGGATACCATTTGGCTGCAACAGGTGTACGGGAGGGAGCCGTGTTGATTTTGGTCTGTAAATGTGACCAGAACACCTTGTAACGCAAACATCCACCTGGTTAACTCCTTATACATGAAAACTGACATATACTGGAACAATCAACATCAGATCACTTTGTTTGGCCTTCGGGGGTCAAGGCCAAGTAAACCATGCTGCAAATTGCGCGTATAAAATATCAATAAAATGCTATGTTTTTCAGAATACTGCGTTGTATACAGCGCCGTCTAACCAGAAGCAATTTTAGCTGGTCTCATTATTTTGCATACCGCATTATTCACGAGGTTGAGCGGTATTCAGTAAAATGCAAAATACACTAAAAAAGGTTCTTCAGATCGGATGCGAAAGTCGGGAATGCCATGGGGGTTTCTTTGAAATCGCTGGCAGATATTCCGTGACGCATTGCCATCGAAATCAGATGGACCAGTTCTTCCCCGTGATGCCCAACGAAGTGGGCTCCCACGATCTGATCGTCGGCCTTGTTAACAAGAACCTTTGACCATGCAACGGTTTCTGCATAGCTCTTTGCCGAAAACCATCCAGTCATGTCATTAGTAGTAACAGCGACATCCAAACCCTGGTCTTTTGCCTGTTGTTCGGTCATGCCTACGGTACTGAGCGCGGGCACGGTATAAACAGCACTTGCCGTTGCAAAATAGTCTGGCTTCTTTTCGGCACCATGGACGATGTTGTGGCCAACAAGCCTTCCTTCATAGGTTGCCAGTGGTGACAACTGGGCTGAGTTCACCAGTGCATCGCCGGCGACCCATACAGACGGGTTGGAGACTGAGCGCAGATAATCATCCACTTCAATCCGGATACCATCATGCCGGATTTTTGCAGCTTCCAGATCGAGTGTATCGACGTTTGCAACCCGGCCTGCGCCATTTACGACCCGGTCAGCCTGAATTTCCAACGTTTCGCCATTGTGTTCATAAGTTACCTGAAATCTACCGGTTGTCTCTGATATTTCCTTGACCTGAACATCCGTCTTTATCGTTACGCCAAGGCGTTCTGTCTCTGCTGCAATCGCATTGACGGCGTCTGCATCCATGCGTGGCAAAAGTTGTGGCATTGCTTCCAGAATGGTTACTTTGGTACCAGCCCGTGCATAGACGTGGCTGAATTCCATGGCGATAACGCCGCCCCCGATGAACACAACCTGTTTCGGTTGCCGGTCTTCTGAAAGTACCTCATCGGACGTTATCATTAGCTCAGCACCAGGAATGGGCAGAGATCTGGGTTTGGAACCCGTTGCAATAACGATGTTGTCGCCTTCTATAACCTTGCCATCCACATCTATCTTGTTGGCTCCGACAAATTTCGCATGGCCCTGAAAAACAGTTCCGCGTTTTTCTGCAACGCCTTTCATTGCGTCGGGTATGAAGCCGATCATATCATCTTTCCGGTCGATCAGCTTTTTCCAGTTGAGTTTGGCCTTGCCAACTTCAATGCCGTGTGCAGGGGCGAGTTCAATCTCGTGCAGGGCGTGGGCTGCCGCAACCAGAACCTTTTTGGGTGTACATCCGCGGTTTGGACATGTTCCTCCAAAATCCAGCTCTTCAATAAAGGCGACCGACTTGCCGGCGTCGCTGGCAATTGCTGAAACGCCAAAGCCGGCATTGCCGCCGCCAATGATTACAATATCAAACTTGTCGCTCATCATACTTTCCTTTGGTCAAATCACGTCAGGCTGTTTTACAATTTTAATCCCGACTTCAGGTTCTCAAATCCGGTTGTCCCGTTCCAGCGTGCATGTCCGGCAATCTCCACTTCATGGCGTTGAGGAACATGTGGGCTTTTAGATTAACCTCCAGATTACCAGCGTAATGAATTGTCTTTAAAGCCGGGGCAAAACCAATGTCAGAGAGCGGGATATACATTTTACTCACAGGCCCAGTTCACTCAGACCGGGATGGTCGTCCGGGCGGCGTCCTTGAGGCCAGTGGAACAAACGGTCCTTTTCTGCAATCGCAAGATCGTTGATGCTGGCGAAGCGTTTCCGCATCAGACCGGTTTCATCAAATTCCCAGTTCTCGTTGCCGTATGCACGGTACCATTGTCCGTTTTCGTCGTGAAACTCATATGCGTATCGGACGGCTATCCGGTTTTCGTGAAAGGCAAAAAGCTCCTTGATCAGACGGTACTCCTCTTCTTTTTCCCACTTGTCCGTAAGAAATTGTACAATCTCCTCGCGGCCATTGATAAGCTGATCCCGGTTTCTCCAGGCGCTGTCTTCAGTATAGGCAAGAGAAACCTTGGCCGGGTCCCGACCATTCCAGCCGTCTTCGGCAAGGCGGGCTTTTTCAATGGCTGTTTCTTCCATAAATGGAGGGAGGGGAGGTCGCATTGAAATTCTCCTGGGTGATGTTCTTTTGTGAATGCCAATAACGAAAAAGGCGCATCATGGTAATTTCAGTCTTGTGCCTATTGTCAGAGTCTTATCTGAATTTCGCCCAGCAATTGCATCATTATAGTAGTGTCAGAGAGACACTACAAATATCGGATATTTGCGGTTTTTATCAGGATTTTGACCCGTAGTGGATGGAATGTCGGTTCGACCAGAACTCATTCCCCATTGCATAATTGATAAAGACAGCAACCCAATTCAGGGCTACTTGAACATCCAGCTGGTGCGATGCTTGGGGCTCAATCTGATAACAGCCATACACACAAATGTTTTGCGCAGGAATCTAACACTAGGCCGCAAGCAGCTGATATCTGCCAACCACCAGAAGCATTATTTATTGGATCACGGTACAGAATAACAGACCAACCTGCCTGTACCAGACAAAGCTGGCTGCCCCCCTTCAGCCACAGACGCTTCCGGTGCTTAAGCCTCCCAACATTCACCGGAAGCGTCATAACCGAAGAAATTTTCTGATGCTTCACCAAGTGCAAGGATATGCAAATGCTTTATTATCCAAACATTCTCACCGAACCATCCCGAAATACTGTTCAAGTCAAAACGGATTGGGGTCAGCCTGATCGCTTGCAATCCTGGAAATATCTGCGCGAGATTGTGCATCAAACACTCGATGTACCTCCTTCCGAGCCATCCGGCCTCACTTACGCAATCGGCTTCATAGATGGTAAGGGCCGTCCGCGACAGCAGTTTCTCGCAGGTTCGGTTTCTACCGGTTTATCAGAAACCAAACGGCTAACGCATTTTACCTCTCCTCATTATGATCAAGACAAAACCCTGAACCAGCTGAAACCGGGAATGCCGGTTACGCTCATGGCGATCAATGGGAATGGAGTACCGGAAACCCCCGTCGCTGGCAGGGTTATGATCACCGGCAAGGACGGTTTCGTGATTGTCAGGGAAGCGAGCAGCACCCCCCGTAGCATGATGCAAGATGATGTCGATACGAGGAAGTAAAAACATGAACACTCGCAGTGACTTATATCTTGCAGGAAGCATGTGGGCTGCATTGATATTCC
>JBCCYR010000005.1:0-22351 GCA_039189355.1 Pseudomonadota bacterium | reverse complement strand
CTACCTCTCCAGCGAGGAGAGCCTCGCCACCATGGCCGTGCCCAAGGACTTCCAAATCGAAGTCTTTGCCGACGAACAGCAGTTCCCCGAACTGGTCAACCCGGTCCAGATGCAGGTCGATGCCAAGGGCCGCCTGTGGGCCGCCGTCTGGCCGACCTACCCGAAGCAGCAACCGATCCGCGACATCAACGACGCGCTGCTCATCTTCAAGGACACCGACCGCGACGGACGCGCCGATCAGGTCGTCAAGTTCGCCGAGGTCCCGAACCCGCTGGGCTTCGAATTCTGGAACGGCGGTGTGATCGTCTCCGCCCAGCCCAACCTGCTGTTCCTGCGCGACACCGATGGCGACGACATCGCCGACGAGCGTTACGTGCTGCTTCACGGCCTCGGTTCGGCCGACAGTCACCACGCCGCCAACAACCTAATCTACGGCCCCTGTGGCGGCATCTACTGGCAAAGCGGCATCTTCCTCCACAACAACTTCGAGCACCCCTGGGGTCCGTCCCTCAGCACCGGCCACAGCGGTCAGTATCGCTTCGACCCGCGTCGCTTCACCGTCGCCACGCATGGTCGCCACGGATCCAACCCCCACGGCATCGCCTTCGACGCCTGGGGCTACCACTTCATCACCGACGGCACCGGCGGCAACGCGGTTCAGGTGCATCCTCACGGCAACGGCTGGGGCACTCGGAAGCTCATCAACAAGGAAGTCCGGCCCGTGCCCGCCAACTCCATCCTTTCCAGCTCCCACTTCCCCGAAGAAATGCAGCAGGACTTCCTAATCTGCAATGCGATCGGTTTCCTCGGCATCAAGCAGTACCGCTTTGACTACGGCGGAACGCCCGGATCCAAACGCAAGGAGGGTGAGGTCTGGGGTGAACCTTCCGGCGAGGAGCTGACGGTGACGATGGACGGCCGCGAAGTGAAATCCGCCGGCCTGCTCCTGAGTGGCGACCGGAACTTCCGGCCCACCGACGCCGTCTTTGGCGAAGACGGTGCCCTCTACGTTTCGGACTGGGCCAACGTGATCATCGGCCACATGCAGCACAACGTCCGCGACCCCAAGCGCGACTACCAGCACGGCCGTATCTTCCGCATCAGCCATAAGACCCGACCGCTGCAGGAACCCGTGCCGATCGCCGGGGCCAGCCTCGAGCAGTTGATGAAGAATCTCGAACACCCGGTCGACGGCGTGCGCCACCGGACGCGGATCGAACTGAGCTCGCGCGATACCAAGGAAGTCATCGCCGCCTGCCGGACGTGGATGAAGCAGTTCGACCCGAAGAAGGCCGAACACGCCCACCACCTGCTCGAAGCCCTGTGGCTGCATCAGGCCCACAACGTGCGCAACACCGAACTCCTGACTGCCATGATCCAGTCGCCCGAGCTGCGTGCCCGGGTGGCCGCCCAAACCGTTCAGCACCACTGGTTCGCCGCTGATCCGACCGGCGGCAAAGGCGTCACGCGCGAGGAAGTGGTCGAAGTCGAAGAGAAGAAGAAGTCGGGCATCATTTCCGACTCCAGCGAGCTCACCGAAATCCGGATTGGCACCATCGTCGAGAAGCTGAGCTACGATGTCACCAAGCTCACCATCAAGTCCGGCAAGAAGATCAGGCTGACCTTCGACAACACCGATCACATGCCTCACAACCTGGTGGTGACCCAACCCGGTGCAAGTCAGGAGATCGGACTCGCCGCCGCCGCCATGGGTGCCGAAGGTTTCGCACGCGACTTCCTGCCGGACAGCGACAAAATCATCGCGGCGACCAAGATGCTCGATGGTGGCACCGAAGAAACCATCGATCTGATTACCAGAGATGACATAGTGGCTATGCATGAAAAGCTCTTTGCACGCAGCGAACTTGTGGTTGGTGTTGTTGGTGCAATCAGCGAAGAAGAGTTGAAACTGGAACTTGATAAGGTTTTCGGCGATCTGCCTGAAACGTCCGGTGCAGTTCCAGTTGATGAAGTTCAACCCATTCTTGGTGAGAACGTAAACATTGAGATGTCCGTTCCCAATTCAAGAATTTCCCTGGTTTACAGGGGTTTGAAGCGCGACGATCCTGATTTCTTTGCAGCTCATCTCATGAACCACATACTGGGTGGGGGAACTTTCTCTTCCCGGTTGTACACCGAGGTTCGCGAAAAACGGGGGCTTGCCTACGGCGTTTCTTCAGGCATAGCGACCTTTGAAAACACTGCTTACCTCTCTGCAGGTACTTCCACGCGTGCTGATAATCAGGAGGAAGCGATACGGATCATGAAAGAGGAAATTCGCAGACTTGCCGAAGATGGTGTGACGGCAGAAGAACTTGAAGCTGCCAAAAAGTTTGTGAGTGGTTCTTACGCGATTGCCAATCTTGATACCTCTGGGAAGATTGCAAGGGTGCTGGTTGCAATTCAGAGCAATGATCTTGGTATCGACTACATCGACAGGCGCAAGGAACTGATTGAAAAAGTAACCCTTGAAGACGTGAACAGAATTGCGAAGAAACTCCTTTCAGCTGAACCCACACAAGTTGTGGTTGGTCCGGCTACGCAGTAGCTTTTTGGCGTGACCGTTTCTTTGACTTGAGACGTCTCTGTGTTGCATTCTCGATGGCAATGTCGAGGATATTTTCTATCAGTGATGCATCTTCGGTCTGAAGTTCAACATTTAGAACATCAGAAGCCTCAAGTAATTTTTCCTGCGCTTGTCCCATGCCCTTCAGTCGGGCCGCATCCTTGGCAGTTGTCAGAAGACGGGCATTCATTCTTTTCGCCTGCGCCATGAGGTCTGCGCATTCTTCATCCCTGAAGAAATGATGGTCACCGAAAGCTTGTGTGCCTTTAACATCGGTGCCGAGGCTTGATAATGTATCGAAAAACTTGGATGGATCAGCAATCCCCGCATAGGCGAAATAGGTATGTGGAAGAAGTTTACCTTTGGCTTTGATTGCCGCTTTCAAGATTGGTTTTCCAGCCCGCGCGCATTGCCGGATGACATTATCACCGCGCTTGCCGTCACCAATGACAATAACTGTATCTGCATAAAGTAGTTGATGCCGGAAAGGTACGCGCATTGGACCAGATGGCATTGTGAAACCGTTTCCAAGCCCCCGTTTGGCATCAACGACAACCAGACTGAAATCTTTCTCCAGTGAGGGATTTTGAAAACCGTCATCCATGAGGATGACGTCACAACCGTGTTTTACAAGCATGGCTGCACCGCTGGGGCGGTCAGCGGAGACAACCGTGATCGCATGTGCAGCATGCAACAGGGCTTCATCCCCGACATCATGTGCGTTGTGGTGATCACGCTTGACAACCGTTGCCGCAGTGATTGCACCGCCATGCCCGCGTGTCAGAATACCGGGCCGCATCCCCCGGGTGCGGACGAATTTTGACAGCAATTCTACGGTTGGGGTTTTTCCGGCTCCGCCAACGATGAAGTTTCCAACACAAATGACAGGCACATCAACCGAGGCGGATGCGGCAAAATCCATGCGCTTTCCGGCGGCTCTTCCGTAAACGAAAGAAATTGGTGAGAGCAGCCAGGCCTGCCAGCTGATATCCTGCCACCAGAAAGGTGGCGCTTCATCCAGTGCCATTAGCCAAACTCCTCAAGGTCCCGTTTGACTGTCAAAGGGAAGAGATAAGAGTCCAAAATATGAGTGGTTCGCTTCAGGGAGCCCTGCATTTTTTCCAAAGTCGTTGTTGCGGCCTCTGACATTCGTTTGCGCTCAGCAGCATTTCTGAGCAGGTATTCGACATTTGCAGCGAGCATTTTTTCGTCAGAAATCAGCCTTACGCCACCTGCTTCGAGGAGGTTGTTGTAGGTATCACGGAAATTGTGAACCGCTTGTCCTGAAATAATCGGTGTTCCGGTCATTGCCGGTTCCAGCGGGTTTTGACCGCCGGATGACTTGAGGCTTTTTCCGACAAAGGCAACCTGTGCCAATCTTAGATACAACCCCATCTCACCAATAGTGTCTCCCATGTAGACATCCGTTTTTCGGCTGATGGCTGCGTTCTGGCTGCGCCTTGAAACGTCAAGTCCGTTTTCAGCAAGCATTGCGGTTATGCCCGGTGACCGGTCCGGATGTCGGGGAACAATGATGGTCAAAAGATCAGGGATGCGTTTTTTCAGGTGGGTATGAACCTTGCCGACTGCTTCCTCTTCTCCCTCGTGGGTGCTGCATGCAACCCAACATGGGCGGTTGCCAATCGCCCGCGACAGTTGTCTTAATTCATGGGCATCATACGGAAGCGAGTCGGAATCAACCTTCAGGTTGCCCGATATATCCACGGGTGCTGCACCAAGCTGACGGAAGCGTTCCGCATCCATTTCGGATTGGGCGACCACATGAGAAAAATTCTCAAACAGGGCTTCGGCCAGGCCGGAAGCATTTTTCCAGCGCTTGAAGGATTTGTCTGACATTCTCGCATTGACCAGAACCCTGGGAGTGTTGCGCTGCGCCAGTTCCAGTATGGTTACAGGCCAGATTTCCGATTCCGTAAAAATTGCCATGTCCGGCTTCCAGTGATCCAGAAAGCGTTGCAGTGCAGGTTTGAGGTCGAGCGGCACGTACTGGTGAAAGGCGCCACGGGGCAGGCGGTTCCGCACCACCTGTGCTGAAGTAACCGTTCCCGTCGTCATGATGGTGTTGATGCCGAGCGAATTGACGTGTTCGATCAAGGGGATTACGGCCATGGACTCGCCAACGCTTGCAGCGTGAAACCAGATGATGGGGCCGCCAGGCTTCTCCGCGCTTGGATAGCCATATCTCTCATACCGCCGCTTGCGGTCTTCTTTGCCCTTGGTCGCACGAAAGCGCAGGAAAGGTCCCATGAACGGATAAGCCAGCAACCCGACTGCCCGGTAGGTCTTGAATGCTATTTGGCTAAAAAGATTGCTCATTCGGGATTGCCGGCCAGTTCATAGGCACGCTGTGTTACGCGCTTCATTTCATTTTCAAGTTGGCTGCGTTTTGCTTCCAGTTCCGCGTCATCCGCGTCAGAGGATACATGTATCAGTTCACCAACACAAATCCCGGTCGTGCCGAAAGGCATGTTGAGTGCAGCCTTGTCCCAAGCCTTTTTGAACACAAAACGCCTGCTGGATGCAATTGCAAGTGGCACGATCGGCGCACCGGATCGCTGTGCAAGTGTAATGATGCCAAGGCCTGCCCTACGTGCAATGCCTTGGGGGATATCGGCTGTCTGGACTACGTTGTCTTTTGATTCAAGTGCCCGCAGCATTTCCATAAAGCCGGCCATCCCGCCTTTTTTCAAAGTATCTCTCTGTTTGCGCCCACCGGAAGCCCGGATCGTACGGTTGCCGAAATGTTCAACAATCCGGGCAGTGACTTCACCATCGAAATTGCGCGAAATCATGGCAGATGCGTTCAGGCCGATCGGTAATACGGGCATCAGGATGTGCTGTCCGTGCCACACGCCGACGATGAACGGCTGTTGCGGTTTTATCGTTTCAACGATGTCTTCCGGTTCCACAATGTAACGGTTTGTCTTGTGAACCAGTTGCAAATACCAGATTGCCAGCCTTGAAAGAATCGCAAGTGCAACCGGCCCCTGTGAAAGGTTGCGAAACCGTTTCCGGAACCGCTTGCGGGATTTTTTCCCCGGCTTTGGATTGTTTGCTGGATTCATGGTTTGAATGGGTGCAGGTGGATTAGCTGCATTCCTCAGCCGAACTTGCCATCACCGTCCGGATCCAGAAGCTTGTGCAGGTGCACAATGAAATAGCGCATGTGCGCATTGTCCACGGTTTGCTGCGCTTTGGACCGCCAGGCTTTTTCTGCCTCTGCATAATTTGGGTAGATGCCGACAATATCGAGTTCATCAAGGTCCCGGAAATCACAATGTTCGAGGTCTTCCAGTTCCCCGCCAAAAACAAGGTGAAGCAATTGTCTGCGATTTGTTTCTTCGCTCATGTGACGCTCCGTCAAATATGATTGGAATTTGCGCTGACTATTGGAGAATCCCGGAAGAATTGGCAAGGCCCAAAATTTCCTTTTGCCGGTCGGCCGAAGAAGCAACAAGCGCCGGCGAAGCAACATTCTTGCGATTATACCGGATTTGCGTGCCGTTTTTGTCGGATAAAACGCATCCGGCTTCTTCCAGGATTATATCAGCTGCTGCAATGTCCCACTCACTTGCGCCTTGCCTCGCAAAGGCCGCATCCAGTTCCCCGGTGGCAACGAGGCTTAATCGATAGGCAAGGGAGGGGATGAAATCGGTGGTATCCATGGGAGTGCCCGGAATATCCCGGATAACTTCAATCAGTTTTTTGGATCCGGTTACCAATGGGCGTTGACGCTGTATTTTGGGGCTTCCGGAATGACTGCCATCCACGGTCACACCTTGGCCCTTGAATGCATGGATTGTTTTGCCGAGTGCCGGGCAATGCAACACACCTTCAATGGGACGGTCGTTTTCAACGACGGCAATCGAGATGCACCATTCTTTTTTGCCGGCGATGAAGCCGCGTGTTCCGTCGATGGGATCAACGATGAAGAGGCGGTTGTTATCAAGGCGTTTTGGTGTGTCTTCGGTCTCTTCAGACAGCCAACCGTGATCGGGTCTGTTCCCCAAAAGCCGCTGGCGCAGGAATTCGTCAATTTCCTTGTCTGCCTGTGACACCGGGGAATTGCCTGACTTGTACCAGATATTGTTGGTATCTTTCTGAAAGTAGGACATGCCTATTTCACCGGCCTTGACAGCGGCAGAAACAATCAGGTTGTCTTTCAATGACGGGGGATCACTTGCCACCAATCGTCATTCCTTCAATCAGGAGGGTGGGTGCATTTGTACTGTATTTGAAGTTCAGATCACTGGCAGGTGTCATGTTCATGAACATGTCGGCAAGATTGCCGGCGATTGTAATTTCCGCTACCGGAAATGCAATTTCACCGTTCTCGATCCAGTATCCTGCAGCACCCTTGGAGTAGTCACCGGTTACCATGTTGATGCCGTGTCCAATGGTTTCGGTCAGATAAAGACCCTGGGTGATCGAGCCAATCATGTCTTCCGGGCTTTGATTGCCAGGCTCCATGTAGCAGTTTGTTGTGGAAGGACTTGTTCCACTGTCACCTCGTGATGCACGACCGTTGGTTTCCAGTTCCAGTTCTCTTGCTGTGGCACTGTCGAGCAACCAGGTCTGCAATACGCCTTCAGAAACCAGATTAAACTCTTCGGTGCTGACACCTTCGCCATCGAAAACCCTTGAACCGCTTTTTCTGGTCATGTGCGGATTATCGATAATATTGATGTCCGGCCTTGTAATTGCCTGACCCATTTTCTCGCGCAGGAAGCTTGTCTTGCGGGCAACAGACGCACCATTGGCCGCACTTGCAAGCGTGCCCAGGATACCTGCTGAAATTCTCGGATCAAATACAATGGGGTATGAGCCTGATTTGACCTGTCTGGGATTCAGGCGTTTGACGGTACGCTCACCGGCTGATTTTCCGATTTCCTCTGCCGGTTTCATGTCACTGAAATGGATTGCGCTGTCATAGTCGTAATCGCGTTCCATTCCGGTCCCTTCACCGGCCACAAGTGATGCAGAAACCGAAAAACCGGAGCGGTTATAGCTCCCTTTGAAACCATCTGATGTTGCGAGAACAAATCCGCTTGTGCTGCAGCCTGCACCAGCACCCATTGATTTGGTTACGCCATCAACCGCCAATCCGCTTTGTTCGCAGTCAAGGGCAAGTCTTTCGAGCTGGTCAGTGCCGGGTGCAAAATCGTCAAACAATTCGAGCTTTCCAACAACGCCTTCAATTTTATCGGTTTCGAAAAGCCTGGTCTTGTCTGCAAGGCCCTGAAAAGGATTTTCCGGTGAAACCTTCGCCATCGCAACAACGCGTTCAGCAAGTGTTTCGAGGTTGTTTCTTGTATTTGAGTTGACGCTTGCCATCTTGTTTCCACAAAAGGCGCGTAGGGAAATGGTATCTCTTTCAGATCGGTCATTGTTCTCTACAGCACCGTCCTTAACCTTGACGCTGAGCGAACTTCCACTTGCAACGACAACGTCACATGCATCTGCGCCTGCTTGTTGCACCAGCCGGACCAGATTGAGTGCATCAGCTTCAAGAGATTTGAGTTCATTCATATTTTTTGCCAAAACTGGGAGAGATAATGTTTAATGTGAATTCATGGTGACACATAAAGCCCATACCAGATGGGTTCAAGACACTTTAATTTGCCAAGGGGCGGATAGCCCGGAAAGGATCAGGTCTATATGGCCGCAACACCGGAAATTTATACGCAAGCGGTAATTTTAATGGGAGGTGCTGTTGTGGCGGCGCCCATATTCAAACGGATCGGTTTGGGCACCGTTCTTGGTTATCTCGCTGCCGGTGTTGTTCTGGGACCGCTTCTAGGTGTCGTGCAGAATGGCGAGAGCATTCTTCACTTTGCAGAACTGGGTATTGTCTTTTTGTTATTCATTGTCGGACTCGAGATGAATCCGAGCAGGCTTTGGTCCATGCGCCGCGACATTCTCGGTCTTGGTGCAACGCAGGTAATGGTATGCGGATTGTTATTGACGCTGGTTGCGATGTTTATAGCGCCCAGTTGGCGAATGGCGCTTGTTGCCGGCTTTGGTCTTGCACTTTCCTCAACGGCTTTCGCATTACAGATGCTGGAATCGCGGGGAGAGGTGAATACCAGTTTTGGCAGAAAGACATTTTCCATTCTCCTGTTTCAGGATTTGGCGATCATTCCACTTCTGGCGGTTCTACCGCTGCTGTCGGTCTATGTGGATACGGGTTCTGACTGGAGAGCGTTCCTGATTGGAGTTGGTGCAATTGGGTTTGTTATCTTTGCAGGACGGTATCTGCTGGATCCATTGTTAAGCGTTATTGCCAAAACCGGCGCGCATGAAGCCATGATCGCAACCGCACTACTGGTTGTCTTCGGTTCTGCCATGTTGATGCAGGCTGCCGGGTTGTCCATGGCGCTTGGCTCGTTTCTGGCTGGTGTCCTGCTTGCTGAATCGCATTACAAACATGAACTCGAAGCCAATATCGAACCCTTCCGGGGTATTCTGCTGGGCCTGTTTTTCATGGCAGTCGGCTTGTCACTGGACATAACGGTGCTTGCAGAAAACTGGCTTGCAATCATCGCTTGCGTTCTGGTTGCCATGGTCATCAAATCAGTTTGCATTTTCGGTGCAGCACGTATTTTCGGGTCAGGACAAGCGGACAGCATCCGGATTTCCGCAATGGTTTCCCAGCATGGTGAATTCGGCTTTGTACTTTTTGCAGCGGCTTCTTCAATTGGCATTCTTGACAGTCAGACATCGTCTTTCCTGATTGCGATGGTGGTTCTGTCCATGGCCCTGACGCCTCTTTGTGTTTGGATCGGTGGTGAAATCATCAACCGGACCGAGCACGAGGAAGAAGACATGGAAGAGGACTTCGAGGGTGCCAATTCGCCGGTTCTCATGATCGGCTTTTCACGGATGGGTCAGATAGCAGCGCAAACGCTCCTTGCAGCCGGCATTGATGTGACCGTTATCGACAACAACCCGAATATCATAAAACAGGCGGCACGCTTTGGTTTCCGCATTTATTTCGGCAATGGTACCCGCAAGGAAGTTCTGGTTTCCGCAGGCATAGAGAATTGCAGGCTTGTTTGCGTGAGTACACACAGCCCTGAAATCACGAACCGGATTGTTGACCTGATCGCCCATGAATATCCTGACAAGCCGATATATGTTCGTGCCTATGACCGGGCGCATACACTGCAATTGATGGACAAGCCTGTAAGGTTTCATACACGCGAGACATTTGAATCCGCGCTTGTTCTTGGTGCAGAAATGCTGCAAGGGCTTGGAAAGACCCATGAAGAAGCGGAAGAAATTGTGGAGGAGGTCCGTTATCTCGACAATGAGCGGATCAAGGTTCAATACCGCGAAGGACTTTACGCCGGCCACGACATCATGCACACACGACCGGTCACACCGGAACCGCTGGTTGAACCGCAACATCCTGCCGAGGCGCTCGATGAGCGTTCCCGAGAAATGGTTGAAGAAGCTGATGATGAAAAAGCTGTCGCTGCTGAATAATGGCTGACTCGCAAACCTCTCCCGGCAAGGCGGTTTTCACCGAAGGCTCGACAATGCGTCATGTGCTGACCATGACCAGCACCGGTGCATTGGGTCTGCTCTCCATCTTTCTCGTGGATGTGGTCAATCTCTTCTACATTTCCCTGCTCGGTGAACAGGAACTCGCGGCAGCGATCGGTTACGCATCGACCCTGATGTTTTTTACCGTTTCCGTGTCGATTGGTTTCTCGATTGCAGCAACGGCAATAACGGCAAAAGCGCTTGGTGCAGGGGATACGGAAGCTGCGAGGCGTAATGCAGGCGCTTCGGTTATCTTCATGGTTTTGATGTCTTTCCTGCTGGTTGCAATCGTGTTTCCCGTATTGCCGTTCGTGCTGGATTTATTGGGAGCAAAGGGCGAAACCCATCAGCTTTCCCTTGAGTTTATTCAGATCGCCATTCTTTCCTTTCCGCTGATGTGTATCGGGATGTGCATGTCTGCGCTTCTCAGGGCCAAGGGAGACGCCAAGCGTGCGATGTATGTAACCCTTTCTGCCGGGGGAGCAGCGCTCGTTCTTGATCCGCTTTTCATTTTCGGGTTTGGTCTGGGCATTCACGGTGCCGCTATTGCGATCCTGTTCATCAGGCTCGTACTGACCCTGGTGGGACTGCATGGCGCCGTTGTTGTGCACAACATGATCGGCCGGCCGGATTTCGCATGGCTGAAACAAACCGCAAGACCGTTTCTGGTCATCGCCATTCCTGCAGTGCTGACCCAGATTGCCACGCCAATCGGCAATGCCTACGTCACTGCCTCAATAGCCGAATTCGGAGATGACGCTGTCGCAGGCTGGGCAATTGTCGGCCGTCTGATGCCGTTGGCCTTTGCCGGTATCTTTGCGCTATCAGGTGCGGTCGGCCCGATTCTCAGCCAAAACCTTGGTGCGCAGAAATTTGACCGGGTAAACCGTGCCATGTGGGACTGTCTGATATTCACTTTGACTTACACGGTTGTTGTCTGGGGCATTCTAGCACTTGCCTGGCAACCCATCGCGCAATTGTTCAATGCCGACAATGACGCGTTGGCGCTTATCCGCTTCTTCTGCCTGTTTGTTGCAGGAAGCTTCATCTTCAATGGCGCACTGTTTGTTGCCAATGCTGCATTTAACAATCTCGGTTTCCCGATTTATTCAACTGTCTTCAATTGGGGCAGGGCCACCCTGGGTGTGATACCGTTTGTCTGGATCGGCATGAGGTGGGGGCCGGAAGGCGTTCTTGCCGGTTGGGGATTGGGAGGCATCGTGTTTGGTATTGCCGCCGTTGTTGTATGCTTCCGGGAAATCCGCAAGCTGCCAGAGCGCGCCACAACTGATCATGAAGTCTTGCCTACGGTGCCCACATCGAATTCACCGTTTACTTCCGGTCGTGGTGCTTCTGCAGGCTGATTGTCGATCAGAAAAACTGATCAAAAAAATCAATTAATAAAATTATACCTGATAGATATTTGCTGGTACGTTATTTTAACGGAGTAAGGAGCTTTTCTTTTGTTGCAGGCATCGAAATGTTCCGCCCCAACTTTATATCAATTCTAAGCCTCATTTGAGAGATTTCGTGCCCCTCACACGGATCGTTGAAAAGATGTACACCACAATTGGAGAAGCCCCATGAATGACATGAGCCAAGGCAAATGCCCAGTAATCCATACACAACTATCGACCGGAAGTACCGCTAACCAGCGTTGGTGGCCTGAACAACTGAACCTGAAAATTCTCAGCAACAATTCACCCATGGGTGACACATTCAACTATGCGGAAGAATTCAAGAAGCTTGACCTTAAAGCCCTTAAGCAAGACCTCTCAGACCTGATGACCGACTCCCAGGACTGGTGGCCTGCTGACTATGGCACCTATGCCGGTCTTTTCGTGCGCATGGCCTGGCACAGTGCAGGTACATACCGCACTTATGACGGTCGCGGTGGTGCGCGTTCAGGCACACAACGCTTTGCGCCGCTGAACAGCTGGCCTGACAACGGCAACCTCGACAAGGCCCGCCGCCTGCTTTGGCCGATCAAGCAGAAATACGGCAACAAGATTTCCTGGGCCGATCTCATGATCCTCACAGGTAATGTTGCAATGGAGACTTGCGGCTTCAAGACATTCGGTTTTGGTGGCGGTCGTGAAGATGTCTGGGAACCGGAAGAGGATATTTACTGGGGACCTGAATCTGAATGGCTGGGAGATGAGCGCTATAGTGGCGAGCGTGAACTCGCAACACCACTTGGTGCGGTTCAGATGGGTCTTATTTACGTGAACCCGGAAGGCCCCAATGGCAATCCTGATCCCGTCAAATCCGCTTTTGACATTCGCGACACCTTTGCCCGCATGGCAATGAACGACTATGAAACTGTCGCTCTTGTTGCCGGTGGCCACACCTTCGGTAAAGGCCACGGTGCCGGTCCGGAAGAAAATGTCGGTGTCGAGCCTGAAGGCGCAGAGATTGAGCGGATGGGTCTTGGATGGATCAACACCCATGGCTCCGGCAAGGGTGACGATACAACCACTGCAGGTTTTGAAGGTGCCTGGACCCCAACGCCAGATGAGTGGAACATGGAGTATTTCGAGGTTCTGCTTGGCTACGAGTGGGAACAGGTCACCAGCCCTGCCGGTCATGTCCAGTGGCAGCCAAAAGGCGGTCAGGGTGCACCTGAAGCGCCAAAGGCACATGATGCATCCCAGACACAGCCTCTGATGATGACGACTGCTGACATGGCCATGAAGATGGACCCGGAATATGCGAAAATCTCACAACATTTCCTGGACAACCCGGATGAGTTCGCAGATGCCTATGCCCGTGCATGGTACAAGCTTACGCACCGCGACATGGGTCCGCTGACACGTTACCTCGGTGAGGAAGTGCCATCAGAAGAACTGATCTGGCAGGATCCGGTTCCCGCACATGAAGGCGCAATGATCAGCGATGCCGACATTGCATCACTGAAAGACAAAATCCTTGCTTCCGGCCTCACGGTTCAGGAACTTGTCTCAACAGCCTGGGCTTCAGCTTCCACATTCCGCGGCTCTGACCTGCGCGGTGGTGCTAACGGTGCACGTGTTCGTCTTGCGCCACAAAAGGACTGGGAAGCAAACAATCCGGCACAGCTTGCAAAAGTGCTTGAAACACTTGAAGGCATCCAGAGCGGTTTTGACGGCAATGTATCCCTTGCCGACCTGATTGTGCTTGGCGGTTGTGCAGCCATTGAAAAGGCTGCTGGCGGTGGCATTACCGTGCCGTTTACTCCGGGCCGTACCGATGCAACGCAAGAGTTGACAGACGTGGACTCCTTTGGCGTGCTGGAACCAGCATTTGACGGCTTCCGCAACTACAAGAACACAAATGACCCGCGTTCAACGGAAGCGCTGCTCGTTGACAAGGCGCAACTGCTTGGTCTGAGCGCGCCTGAAATGACTGTGCTTGTCGGTGGCCTGCGTGCGATGGATGCCAATGCTGATGGTTCCAAACATGGCGTATTGACTGATAATCCCGGTACGCTTTCAAACGACTTCTTTGTGAACCTGCTCGACGCGGGTACAGAATGGAAGTCAGCCGACGAAAGTCAGGAAACCTTTGAAGGGCGTGATCGCGCTTCCGGCGAAGTCAAATGGACCGGTACACGCGCAGACCTCGTGTTCGGCTCAAATTCAATTCTGCGTGCGATTGCCGAAGTTTATGCGCAGGATGATGCAAAGGAAAAGTTTGCGTCTGACTTCGTGGCTGCATGGAACAAGGTCATGATGGCTGACCGTTTCGATGTTGCCTAAAAAGTAACCTGCAGAAATGATAGAAACGGCGTTTCAGATTTGAAACGCCGTTTTTGTTTTAGCCTTGTGAAGCTTTTGCAGATGCAGCCACATCCACATAGGCTTCCTGTCTGGCAACGCTCCAGTATTTCAGTTCATCCAACGGAATGGATGTGCCGGTAACCGCACAACGCACAAACGTTCCTGCGGAAAGGACCTGAAAATCTGCATCCAGATATTTTACTTTCGCTTCACCCGCTCCCGGGCCTTCAAAACGGTTCATCGAACTTCCCTTAAAACCTACCTACCAAATAGGCGTTCTATGTCCTTCAGGTCAAGTTCAATAAAGGTAGGACGACCATGATTGCATTGTCCGGAATTCGGCGTTTCCTCCATTTGCCGCAGTAGCGCATTCATTTCTTCCGGTTTGAGTATGCGGCCGGACCGCACAGAACCATGGCAAGCCATGGTGGCTGCCACATGTTCCAGTTTTTCCTGCAAGCCTTGGGCAGAACCCCATTCCGCGATTTCATCTGCAAGATCACGTAACAATTGTTGTATATCCGTTTCCCCAATCAGGGCGGGTGTCCCGCGGACCGCAACTGCGCCCGGACCAAAGGCTTCAAGCTCGAGACCGAGTTTCGCGAAGTCGTCGGCAAAGCCTGCCAGACGGTTTACATCTTCTTCCGGCAGGTCAACAATTTCCGGAACGAGCAGCAACTGGCTTGGTAATCCGTTCGCCATGCCTGCTTTCAGTTTCTCGTAGACAATTCTTTCATGCGCGGCATGCTGGTCGACAATGACAAGACCTTTGTCCGTCTGTGAAACGATATAGTTCTCATGCAGTTGCGCACGCGCTGCACCCAGCGGGAAACTGGAAACCGGAATACTGTTATCGGGTTCCAAACTCTGTGCACTCGGCATTTCGGTTGTATCAAAACTTGCCTGGCTCTCAGCAAAACCGGATTGAGGTACATCCGGGATATCCAGTGGTCTTGCCCAGTCTGCTGCAGTTTGCGCGGTTTTGCCATTTGCTTGCTGAAAGTCCCGGAAACCGCCAAATCCTTCCGCCCGGAAAGCGTTTGTCATTGCATCCGCGCCAGCCCGGCTTGTCAAAGGCCCGTCACCGGAGATGGCTTGTTTTAACGCACCGACGATAAGCCCGCGAACCAGACCGGGGTCGCGAAAACGTACATCTGCTTTTGCCGGGTGCACGTTCACATCCACCATATGCGGTTCGAGTTCGAGAAACAGCGCAAGAACCGGGTGTCTTCCCCTGGGCAGAAAATCCATATAGGCACCGCGAACCGCACCAAGCAGGGCTTTGTCTTTCACAGGCCTGCCGTTGACAAAGAAATACTGTGCGAGCGCATTGCCGCGGTGAAAGGTTGGAACACTTGCAAGCCCGGCAAGGGAAACGCCTTCACGAAAGGCGTCGATCTTCAGTGAATTTTCAACAAACTGTCGTCCGAGAACCTGTGCGATACGTTCATCTTGCGAAGTCGATGTATATTCAAGCGGGGAACGATCATCGCCGTGAATTGAGAAATGTATGTCTGGAAAGGCAAGTGCGGTGCGCTTGAAGATTTCAGTAATGGCATTCGTTTCCGCCTGATCAGACTTCAGGAACTTGAGGCGAGCAGGGGTCGCGTAAAACAGGTCCGATACCTGAACAACCGTTCCGCCGGAAAGTGCAGCTGGCCGTGGACCTTCAATCCTGCCTCCGCTGACCTGAATTTCCCAGCCATCCTCTGAGCCCCTGATGCGGGAGGAGATTTTCAGCCGGGAAACCGAGCCGATCGAAGGCAAGGCTTCCCCACGGAAACCAAGGCTGCGGATATCCAGCAGGTCGTCAGTGAGTTTGGAAGTGCAATGCCGTTCGATCGCCAGCGACAGGTTTTCCCGTGTCATGCCCGAGCCGTTATCGATTACCCGAATGAGGCTCTTCCCGCCATTTGAAGTGACAATCTCAATGCGGGTTGCGCCTGCATCTATGGCGTTCTCGACAAGCTCTTTGACGACACTTGCAGGACGCTCGATCACCTCTCCGGCGGCAATCCTGTTTACAACGGCTTCATCCAGCCGCTTAACATCAGTAAAGGGTGTAGTTTCGTCCCGCAATGTTTCAGCTGTTGATGCCATGCATCATTTTCCTCGTTCATTCCTGACATAGAGAATAACTTACGGATGGCCGTGGCAAAACGTCGGGGTGCGTTAAGTTCACAGTATTTTGCTAAACTTCCGCGCCGCATCGTTGATCAATTGCTGATCCTTGCCGCCAATCAAAAGATACGCATATCCGTCCCTGGTCCAGCTTGCAGATGCCATGCCTTCCAGTTCTTCCATTTCTACCAGTTTTGCATCTGTAGCGCCTGTCCGGATAATACAAAGCGCAATCGGGGTTCCCATTTTGGAGAGGAATGTCATCTGGGCCAGTGGTTTGCCCTCGAAGCCCAGTATTTGCGCACGCTTGTAATCCAGTCCCTCGACCTGGGTGACGGTCTCCAATGAAACCGGTTTTGCGATTGCTTCACTGATCCTGTCGAGTTCTGAAACCTGCACTGACGCATTGGTTTCGACGTTTGAAAGGGTGCTGTTTACATAAAGCAGATGGTAGGCAGCGACATAATCACGCCATCCGTCAGCAGGTTGCTGATTGAGATAAAATCCGCCTGCACCACCAGCGACAAGCATTACAAGCCCGGCGGCAACAGCTCTCAGGTTTCCTGCCCATGAACTCATTCTACTTTCGGTCTCGGTTTTGAGATCAAGAGGCAGGTCAGGCATTTTAGGTGCGATATCGAGCAGTTGGTCCACTGCAGCAACCATTTGTTCTTTCGGAATATCGAGCGCATCCAGCCTTTGTTGCAGGGCAAGGTTGTTTTCGCATGCAACCTTGATTTCCTTGGCCGTTTCTGGGCTCACCTCACCATCAAGATAGGCGGTAAGCAGATCATCTGGGTATTTTTCAGTTGCCATGCGCATTATCCAAGCTGCTACCGAGTTTTACTGCAAGTTTCGCTCTCGAACTTGCAAGACGGCTCATTACAGTGCCGATCGGAATATCCAGTATTCTTGCCGCTTCCTTGTAAGAGAAACCTTCAACATACACCAGCATGACAGTTGTTCTCTGGGCTTCGGGAAGCTGCATTACTTCCATTAACAGTTGGCGGGCAAATAAATTCGTTTCCTGGTTGCTTGATTTGTCTGCAAGCTCGATTTCATCGATAGCAACGAGCCCGCCTCCCTGCCGTACAGCATCCGCACGCATCTCGTTTATCCACAACCGTTGGGCGATACGAAATACCCATCGATCCAGTTTTGTGCCCGGCTCAAACAGGCGCGCTTTTTCAAGCGCCCGCAAACATGTTGACTGGGCAAGATCATTTGCCCGGTCAGGATTGCTGGTCAAAGCAAGACAGTACCGCCACAAACGTGGAAACAGGCCTTCGAGCCCGTCCGATACTTCCCTGTATGCGTTTTTCTTAAAAAACATTTGAATAAATGGTGTGCCTGAATCTCTGTATTTTTGATCGGGAAATACAAGTCTGATGATCATTAATTGGAGGATTGATGAATGAAAAGATCAATGTTGGTAACCGCTGCTGCACTTTTTTGTGTAACGGCTCCAGCAAGGTCCATTGATCCGTAATGTCGGAGCAAATTACACCGTCAAATAGTCTGTTTAGCCGTTTCACGTTCCGGTTTCCGGGACATGATAAGTCGTTTGCCAAATTCAATAAAGTCTTCCGTTCTTGGCGAAGACTTGCGCCAGGCAAGACCAATTTGCCTGCTGGGTACGGGTTTTTCGAAGTGAAGAAGCTGGATGCGTTGATGGCGAGCCTCCACTTCCATACTCATTTCTGGAAGCAGTGTTATGCCCATGCCATTGGCAACCATCTGCACCAGGGTCGAGAGCGAGGATGCGCCTTGCGTATTCAGGTTTCCGGTTTGCTGCAAATGGCAATAGGCAATTGCCTGATCCCGCAGACAATGGCCTTCCTCCAGCAGAAGCAGGTTCTGGCCGTCCATAAGTTGCGGATTTGCCCGAATCTTTCCCGAGAGCTTTTGATCCTTGGGAAGTGCGAGCACGAAATTGTCTTCAAACAGGATTTCGGTCGAGATTTCATCGACGTTCCGGTCGAGCGGAAGCGCAAGCAGCAACAAGTCCAGACGCCCGTCAAGCAGTTCATCCAGCAGATTATCGGTTTGTGATTCCCTGATGTGTAGGTCAAGTTCCGGGAAGCTTGAGCGTAATTCCGGCAACAAGGGTGGAAGAACATAAGGTGCAACTGAGGGAATGACACCCAAATGCAGTTTGCCTGACAAAAGCGCGTTGCCATGACGCGCGTAGTCGCTCAGGTCCTGCACATCGCCCAGAATTTTTGCGGCACGGACAGCGATCTCCCGGCCCATGGCAGTCGCAATCACCCCGTTGGGGCCACGTTCCAGCAGTTTGACGCCAAGGTCTGTCTCCATGTTCTGGATCTGCATGGAAAGGGCCGGTTGGGTAACATGGCAATGTTCTGCAGCCTTGCCGAAATGGCCAAGCCTGACAACGGAGTCAAAATATTTGAGTTGCTTGAGTGAAATCATGGTCATCAGAAAATATTATGATGATAAAAATATTTCAACATCCATCCTTATGTTGAATGAATCTGCCTGTTGGGCATGATTTTCCTTGCCTCAAACTACCAATGACCTAAAACGTGGCCAACAGAAAAAAGCAATTTAACCTCCCGGAGCAAATCATGCTGGCGATTTCAGATCAATTCAAGAAACAGGCCAATCTTATCGGTGGTGAATGGGTCGCTGCTGACAGCGGTGAAACGTTCGACGTAAACAACCCTGCAACAGGTGCCGTAATCGGCACCGTACCAAACGCGGGTAAAGCTGAGGCAACACGTGCCATTGAGGCGGCAACGGAAGCCTTCAAGACGTTTGGCAAGACAACCGCAAAAGAACGCTCGGAAATGCTGCACAAGCTGCACGATGTCATCATGGAAAATCAGGAAGCACTTGCGCATCTCCTGTCAGAAGAACAGGGAAAGCCGCTTGCAGAATCCCGTGGTGAAGTGGGTATGTCTGCAGCTTATATCCGCTGGTATGCAGCAGAATCCCGCCGTGTCTACGGTGATGTAATCCCGTCACCCTGGAAAGATCGCAGAATTCTTGTAACGCGCGAGCCGATCGGCGTTGTATCTTGCATTACACCGTGGAATTTTCCGTCATCCATGCTTGCACGCAAGGTTGGACCGGCGATTGCCGCTGGTTGTACGGTTGTGTGTAAACCGGCAGAAGCCACGCCCTATTCAGGCCTTGCCTGGGGCGTTCTGGCAGAAATGGCCGGTATTCCTCCGGGCATTGTGAACATCGTCACAGGAAATCCGGTTGAAATCGGTGAAGAACTCACAACCAACCCAAGCGTTAGAAAAGTAACCTTTACAGGCTCAACCCGTGTAGGGAAGATCATTCTTGAGCAGTGCTCCCGCACGGTGAAGAAATGTTCCATGGAACTGGGTGGCAATGCGCCATTCATCGTATTTGATGATGCTGACATTGACCGCGCCGTGGAAGGGGCGATTGCCGCAAAATATCGCAACTCCGGACAAACCTGTGTTTGTACAAACCGTTTCTATGCACAGGCCGGAATTTACGATGCGTTTGTCGAAAAGCTCATTGCTGCTACGCAAGCACTGAAGGTCGGCGAATATACAGACGAGGAAGTCAAACAGGGGCCGCTGATCAATGAAGCTGCCGTACAAAAGTGTGAAGAGTTCGTAGCGGATGCTGTTGATAAGGGCGGCGATATAGCGACCGGCGGGTCCCGCCATGAATTAGGCGGCAATTTCTTTGAACCGACAATCATCACCAACGCATCTGCAGGCATGATGTTCTCGAAAGAAGAAATTTTCGGCCCTGTTGCTCCGGTTTACAAGTTTGAGACAGAAGAAGAGGCGGTTACCTTGGCCAACGATACCAATTTCGGTCTCGCGGCCTATTTCTATACCCAAGACCTTGGCCGGACATACCGTGTTATGGAAGGGCTTGAATATGGTCTGGTTGGCGTAAATGAAGGCGTGATTACAACGGTCGAAGCGCCGTTTGGCGGTTTCAAGGAATCCGGTCTTGGAAAAGAGGGCGGGTATCAGGGAATTGAGGATTACGTTGAGTCCAAATACGTTTGCGTGGGCGGTCTCGGCTTCTGATTCTGCACCCGCTACACCCCTTGTTTTGGAAAGGGTAATGTCACTGTAAACAGTGAATAAAAACTCTTTCCAAGCCATGGGTGGCGTGTTAACGACAATCGTCAATCCAAAAGTTTCAGCAATCGGCAGTTTGGGTGTTTCTCATCTGCCCAAAATACGGGATTGGCGTTAGCCAAGCAAAAAATGTCCAAAATAATCACTTCCGGAACTGGTGACGTCGCACTCACATTTGATGATGTTCTGCTGCAGCCGGGGCACTCGAATGTAATGCCGGGAGAGGTCGATATTTCCACGAGTTTGGCGAATGGCATTGACCTCAACATGCCCATTCTTTCCGCAGCAATGGACACGGTAACGGAGTCGCGTCTTGCAATTGCCATGGCCCAGGCTGGCGGTATGGGTGTTATCCATCGCAACCTCGAACCGGTTCATCAGGCTGAAGAAGTGCGGCAGGTCAAAAAGTTTGAATCAGGCATGGTTGTTAACCCGCTGGTGATCGGGCCTGAAGCCACGTTGAAAGATGCAAAGGCATTGATGCGGGCAAACAACATATCTGGTGTTCCCGTCGTGGAAAACGGAGACAAGGGCGGCCATGTCACCGGAAAGCTGGTCGGTATTCTTACCAATCGCGATGTGCGCTTTGCCTCCAATCCCGAGCAAAAAGTGTACGAGCTGATGACACGCGACAATCTGATCACTGTTCGTGAGGGCGTTGATCAGCAGGAGGCAAAGCGTCTTCTGCACCAGCACCGGATTGAAAAACTGCTGGTTGTTGATGATGAGGGCCAGTGCGTCGGTCTGATAACCGTAAAGGACATCGAAAAATCCAAGCTCAACCCGAATGCGTCGAAAGATGAGCAGGGAAGGTTGCGTGTCGCTGCCGCAACCACGGTGGGTGATGATGGTTTTGAACGGGCCGAACGCCTTCTGGATGCAGGTGTTGACCTGCTGGTTGTGGATACCGCCCATGGACACTCGCAGAAGGTTCTTGATGCGGTTGCAAAAATCAAGACGATGTCAAACTCGGTCAAGATTCTTGCAGGCAATGTGGCAACATCCGAAGGCACAAAAGCGCTGATTGATTCCGGTGCGGATGCGGTAAAGGTTGGTATTGGACCCGGCTCAATTTGTACTACCCGCATTGTGGCAGGCGTTGGTGTCCCCCAGCTTTCGGCAATTTTTTCTGCCGTCGAAGAAGCACAAAAATCGGGCGTTCCGGTGGTTGCAGATGGCGGTATCAAATTCTCCGGTGACATTGCAAAGGCGATTGCCGCCGGGGCTTCGGTTGTCATGGTGGGTTCGCTGCTTGCCGGAACCGATGAAAGTCCCGGCGAAGTCTATCTGCACCAGGGACGATCCTACAAATCATACCGCGGAATGGGCTCGGTCGGCGCAATGGCACGCGGCTCTGCGGATCGCTATTTTCAGGCAGAAGTTACTGACAGCCTCAAACTGGTTCCGGAAGGTGTTGAGGGACAGGTTCCATACAAAGGTCCTGTATCAGCAGTTGTCCATCAGCTTTCCGGCGGCCTGAAAGCTGCAATGGGTTATGTAGGCGGCAAGACCATTGCGGACTACCAGGACAAGGCCACTTTTGTCCGTATCTCCGGAGCCGGTTTGCGCGAAAGCCATGCACATGACGTGGCAATTACCCGCGAAAGCCCGAATTATCACAGGACGACCTGATCATGGATATAATCCTTTCACTTTGGACTGCCGCGCCGGCGCTCAAGACGCAGCTTGCTGTTGTTGCCATACTCCTTCAAATGGCGATTACAATGTGGTGCTACGCACAGATGAGCAAGGCACGTGTGAGTGCGGCCAAGTCAGGCAAGATTACACCTGAAATTTATGTTGCAGTAGGCGATGCGGAACCCGAAGAGCTGAGGGTTTACACACGTCTGGTTGCAAACCAGTTTGAATCACCAATTCTTTTTTACGTAATGATGATCACCGGACTTGCAATCGGTGTAACAAGTTGGATCGCCGTATTGCTTGCCTTTGTTTTTGTCATTTTCCGTTTTCTTCATGCAAAGGAAATGACCGGCGAGCACGTTGTGCTGCGCCGCCGCAAAATCTTTATACGGTCAGCACAAGTTTTGATGCTGATGATGCTGGACCTGGCCATTTCAGCGATTTTCTTTCTGCAAGTGTGATGCATGTTTGAGCTGCCGGATGCAATTCTGCTGCCGGTAACCGGCCACTTGTTTATGATACTGTTCCTGTTCGCAATGGTTAGCCTGAAGCGCATGCAGGCAGTGACGGCAAACAGTCTTGATATCGATGATCTG
>JBCCYR010000004.1:0-22357 GCA_039189355.1 Pseudomonadota bacterium | reverse complement strand
GTTTCGCGTTTGTTGAGGTTGTACCCCGCGGAAATCGTAACTTTGAAGATAACACAATTGATGTGACTTATCTTGTAGACGAGGGTGCGAGAATTTTTATTGAAGATATCCGTATTCTCGGTAATGACAGGACGAGAGATTATGTAATTCGCCGGGAGTTCGATATTTCCGAGGGCGATGCTTATAATCAGGTACTTGTGCAACGTACCCGGAATCGTATTCAAGGTCTGGGTTTCTTTCAAAGTGTGAACATATCTACGCGTCCTGGATCCAGTCCGGACAGGGTTATCCTGTTTGTAACTGTGATAGAACAATCAACTGGTGATATATCGCTTGCTGGCGGTTTCTCTTCGAATGGCGGCGCATCAGCAAGTGTCTCACTAACAGAGCGAAACTTTCTTGGACGCGGTCAATTTTTGCGCGTAGCTGTGAATACAAGTGATGATGAAGAAGGTTATACATTCAACTTCACAGAGCCTTATTTCCTTGGGTACCGTGTTTCTGCGGGATTGAGTTTCCAGGCAACACAATCCGATGATACGAGTGATCGCCAGTACATTATCGACAGCAATAATGTGACTGTGTCATTCGGTATTCCGATTGTTGAGAATTTGAATTCTTCCGTTTTCTATACGTATAGAAACAGTGATGCGAGTGCGAATTCTGTGCTGCTGGATGATATGGTAAATACCGGCGGCAATAATAATGGTACACAAGGGGATGCTGATGCTGAGTTATCCGCCGCGCTTGTACAAGGACTGGGTGACTTTACTGCATCAGGATTTGGCTATTCTCTGGTTTATAACACGTTGGATAGTCAACAAAGTCCCCGAGAAGGTGTGAGGGCAAGCATTTCCCAAACATTCTTTGGTGCAGGTGGCGATGCCGAATACTTCTCAACACAGGGCAGCTTGGTCGGATATCACACCCTTTCAGAGGAAGAGGATCTGATCCTGTTTGGTCGCGTTCGTGGCGGTCATATCGAAGTATTTGGTTCTGATAACGGTACGATTGGTGGTGGGTTCAGAACAATTGATAACTTCCAGGCCAGACAAAATACTGTCCGTGGTTTTGATGCATTCGGCTTTGGGCCAAGAGACCCGATTACAAATGACCCGTTAGGCGGGCGAACCTTCTGGAATGCAACCGCCGAGGTTCAGTTTCCGTTGCCGTTTGTGCCCAGGACGCTTGGATTGCGCGGCGCCTTTTTCGCGGATGCAGGGCAACTGACAAATGTTGGTGACAGTGCCATAACCGCAATTAATACCGCCTCAGTTACAGGAGTCGCAGGCGCGCCATTAACAGCGGCACAGCGTGATCAAATAGATGATGATGCAATACGCGCTTCTGTAGGTGGCAGCTTGCTTTGGTCCTCACCATTTGGGCCATTGCGTGTGGATTATGCCGTGCCAATTGCAGAAGAAGATTTCGACGATATCGAAGAATTCAATTTCGGCGTGAGCACTGCATTCTGATTTAACTGCTCGGTTTGCAAAACCCTGATTTTTGTTCGGGAATTAGCGATGTTTTTTATTCCCACCAATATAGGTTTGCAGGAACTGGCCGAACATTGCAGTGCAGAAATTCATCTGAACGGAGCGTCAGAAGCACTGAACTTGTCGGGCGCTGCTCCCGTTGAGGCTGCGAAACTGGGTGAAGTCACTTTCATAGACAACCCCAAATATCTGAAGCACTTGTCTCAAACATCTGCCAGTGCAGTATTCTGCCAGAAAAAGCATCTGGACCAATTGCCCGCAAATGTGGCTGGTCTAACGCATGAAAAGCCCTATCAAGCATATGCCGAGGCTCTTCATCTGCTTTATCCGACTGCTTCGCGCCCACAGCCGATAACCGGCGAGACTGGGATATCTGCTGCAGCCCATGTTTCGGATACTGCACAGCTTGAAGAAAACGTCATTGTTGAACCAGGTGCTGTTATAGGGGATGGAGCTGCTGTTGGCAGCGGTTCCTGGATACTTGCAGGCTCTGTGATCGGTAAGCGAGTGCAAATTGGCCGTAACTCTACGATTGGTTCCAATGTGACGATCGTAAATTCTCTTTTGGGTGATAATGTTGTCATCCACAACGGGGTTCAAATTGGTCAGGATGGTTTCGGTTTCGCTATGGGGCCGGGTGGACACAAGAAGATTCCACAGATCGGTCGGGTTATCATTCAGGACAATGTGGAGATTGGAGCGAATTCAACAGTTGATCGTGGTGCGAACCGGGATACCATCATTGGTGAGGGCACAAAGATCGACAATCTTGTTCAAATTGGGCACAACGTTACAATAGGCCGCCACTGTGTGATCGTTGGGTTGGCTGGAATTTCAGGCAGTGCAACACTTGGTGATTATGTTGTTGTCGCTGGTCAGGCAGGTATTGTGGGGCACACAAAAGTCGGTGACGGCGCTCAAGTTGGAGGCGGCTCCGGCGTACATGGAGATGTGGGACCAGGGGAACGGGTTATGGGTTACCCTGCGATAAAGGCTTCAAAATGGATGCGTGATGCAGCCAAGATCATGCTTGCAGACAAGCGTGACAGAAGAAAGAAGGGGTAATCAATGTCAAACGATGTACTTGAATTGATTGATATCAAGGAACTATTCCTTCTTCTTCCGCATCGATATCCGTTCCTGCTGATAGACAAAATCATTGATGCTGATGAAGACCACTCCGCCACGGGAATAAAGAACGTAACTTTCAATGAACCCCACTTTGGCGGGCATTTTCCCAATGATCCGATAATGCCGGGTGTGTTGATTATTGAAGCAATGGCGCAAACAGCGGGGGCAATTTGCGCTCGCCAGCACTCAATGGGTGAGCGCAAGCTGGTATATTTCATGACAATTGATGGAGCGAAGTTCAGACGCCCTGTTGTTCCCGGTGATGTGCTTGAATTGAGAGTACAGAAACAAAAACAACGCAAAAACATATTCAAATATCATTGCGAGGCTTGGGTCGGAAATGAGAAAGCCGCCGAAGCCGATGTAGGTGCCATGATGGTTGCACCTGAAGAGAGAGATTAAAACCCGTGACGATCCATCCATCAGCTGTAATTGAAGATGGTGCAGTCATCGGCAATGACTGTTCCATTGGCCCTTTCTGCCATATTGGTCCTCAGGTAGTTCTGGGTGCAGGCGCAAAACTGCATTCCCATGTTGTAATTATCGGCAATACCAACATTGCTCCCGGCGCCCGGATTTTTCCGTTTGCCTCAGTGGGACATGAGCCGCAGGACTTGAAATATCAAGGTGAAGCTACCACGCTTGAAATAGGTGAAAATTGCCTGATCCGTGAGGGGGTTACCATGAATCCCGGAACAGCAGGAGACGCAGGCAAGACCGTCATCGGCAACAATTGCTATTTTCTTGCAAACTCACATGTTGCGCATGATTGCGTGATTGGTGATGGGGTAATCTTTTCAAATGCTGTTCTTTTGGCAGGTCACTGCAAAGTAGGAAGTAACGTGATTATTGGTGGCGGTGCGGCTGTTCACCAGTTCTGCCGGATTGGCGACAATGCATTTATCGGTGGTCTTGCAGGGGTTGAAAACGACCTTATTCCATTTGGCATGGCATTGGGTAACCGTGCATATCTTGGCGGGCTGAACCTGATTGGAATGAAGCGTGCCGGGGTTGAACGTGAAAGTATCCACAAGGCACGTAAAGTGTTCAAGGACATATTCGACGGGTCGGGAAACCTTGCCGAAAACGTTGCGTCAGTTTCAGATGAACTCCGGGAAGATGCTGTTGTAGAAAAGATATTGGATTTCATTGCGGACAGTGGTGACCGGGCTTTGTGTACACCAAAAAGCTGATATCTGGGGGCTGGATTGACCCATAATCTTGCTATTATTGCCGGTAGGGGTTCATTACCTCAAGAGCTTGCTTTTGGCATGCGTGAGCGTGGCGACGAACCACTCCTGATCGGCATTGAAGGTGAAACAGAGCCTTGGCTGGACACGTTTGAAAATGCTGTTCTGGGTTGGGGACAGTTTGGCCAATTGTTCAAACTTCTGGCCGATCACAAGGCAAAACAGGTGGTTCTGGCCGGAAGTGTTACGCGACCGAAAATCAATATCGCAAAAATGGATTTGGGGGCAATCCGTTCCCTTCCCGAGATACTCGCTTTCATGATTGGCGGCGACAATTCACTCTTGTCAGGCGTGATCAACCTTTTTGAAAAAAGGGGCATAGAGGTTGTTGGCGCTCATCAGGTCATACCGGAACTGCTTGCAGGAAAAGGACCGATTGCTGGCCGCAAGCCACCACGCAAGGCATTCGCCAATATGAACAAGGCGGCTGAAGCGTCCAAAGAACTTGGTCGTCTGGATATAGGCCAAGCTGCAGTGGCCGTGGGAGGGCGCGTTGTTGCTGTTGAAGGTATTGAAGGTACTGACGGGATGCTCGAGCGTGTGGCGAGTATGCGCAGCACTGGACGTCTCTATGAGAACGGGCGTTTTGGAGTGCTTGTCAAAACCATGAAACCTGAACAGGAAATGCGTGTTGATTTGCCAGCAATCGGGCCCGACACAATCTACAGGCTTGTGGAAGGCGGGTTGCGTGGTGTCGGGGTAGAGGCAGGCAAATCGCTGATACTTGAGCGCGAGAAAACACTCGAGCTTGCCAAGCTCCATGACATTTTCATTTTCGGAATGGATGCATCTGATCATGAGTGAGGTTACGCCATTGCATCTCTATTTTGTCGTTGGTGAAGAGTCCGGAGATGCGCTTGGTGCCAGGCTTCTGGAAACACTGAAAGAAATGACTGGCGAAGTTAAAGCGTCCGGTTTGGCAGGTTCACGCATGCAGGCATTGGGAATGGAAAGCCTGTTTGAAATCTCGGACATTTCTGTGATGGGAATATCCGGTGTTGCAGGAAGACTCCCAACACTCTTGAGCCGCATCGGGAAAACGACTGCAGATGTATTGGAAAAGAAGCCTGATGTACTTGTGCTCATTGACAGTCCGGAGTTTTCTTACCGGGTTGCAAAGAAAGTCAGGGCAAAACTTCCGCAAATAAAAATCGTAAAATACGTGGCACCTTCGGTATGGGCATGGCGGCCGGGTCGGGCGAAAAAGATCAAGCCCTATATTGATCATATATTGGCAGTCCTTCCATTCGAACCGAAGATCCTGAAAGAGCTTGGCGGGCCGGAAGCAACCTATGTCGGACATCCGCTAGCAGCTGATATCCCTGATATAAAAACTTCCAAAAAGAAAAAGTCAGCCAAAGTCCCAAGAATAGTGACACTTCCCGGTTCCAGGCGCGGAGAAGTCAAACGGCTTATGCCCGTCATTGAAGAGACGCTCTCAATTCTGAAAGAGAGGGACAATAACTTCGAACTGGTTCTTCCCGCTGTACCGAAACTTGAGGCAGAAATCCGGGAAGCAGTGAAATCCTGGCCCTGGCAACCAAAAATCGTCACAGGCGATGAAGCGAGACGGGAAGCATTTCAATGGGCAGACATCGCCCTTGCAGCTTCTGGCACCGTTACCCTCGAACTGGCGCTTTATAAGGTCCCGACGATTTCACTATACAAGCTGGATGGTTTGGCAATGCGCATCAGGCACTGGCTTACCGGTTGGACAGCGTCCCTGCCAAACCTGATCGCTGACTATCCGATAATCCCTGAAAAGTTCAACGAGTATGCCCATCCTCAATATATTGCACGAATGGTAGAGCGTCTGTGCATGGATGACCACGAGCGTCAACTTCAGCTCAAGGGCTTTGATTTGATATCAGAACGGTTGAAGCAGGAAAGTCCGTCTCACGAGCTTGCTGCCCGCAAAGTTCTGGAACTCGCGGGCAGAATCTGAATCAACGGTTGTCCATGTCAACGTAATCCCGGCTTGTTTGTCCGGTGTACAGCTGTCTTGGCCGGCCAATTTTCTGTTTGGGATCCTCGATCATTTCCTTCCACTGGGCAATCCAGCCGACGGTCCGCGCCAAGGCGAACAGCACGGTAAACATGGTTGTCGGGAAACCAAGAGCCCGCAATGTGATGCCGGAATAAAAATCAATATTCGGATAGAGTTTCTTCTCGACAAAATATTCATCTGTCAGTGCGATTTTTTCCAGCTCCATGGCTACTTCAAGGGTTGGATCATCCTTGATACCAAGTTCATCAAGCACTTCATGAGTGGTTTTCTGCATTATACGGGCGCGAGGATCGTAGTTCTTGTATACACGGTGCCCAAAGCCCATCAGACGGAATGGGTCATTCTTGTCCTTGGCACGCGCCACATATTCAGGAATGCGATCGACTGTGCCGATTTCCTGAAGCATGTTGAGTGCTGCCTCGTTTGCACCGCCATGGGCAGGTCCCCAAAGACATGCAATGCCCGCAGCGATACATGCAAACGGGTTTGCTCCCGAAGAACCTGCGAGACGGACGGTTGAGGTCGAGGCGTTTTGTTCATGGTCAGCATGAAGAATGAAAATCCGGTCCATTGCACGGGCCAGTACAGGGTTTACCTTGTACTCTTCACACGGGACAGCAAAACACATCTGCAGGAAGTTGGCTGCAAAATCGTGATCATTCCGCGGATACACGAATGGCTGTCCGATATGATACTTGTAAGCCATGGCAGCAATCGTTGGCATTTTTGCAATCATTCTCAACGACGCCACAACGCGCTGATGCTCGTCCGAAATATCAGTTGAGTCATGATAAAATGCAGAGAGGGCACCAACAACGCCACACATGATTGCCATCGGATGGGCGTCTCTCCGAAAGCCGGTGAAGAAACGGTTCATCTGTTCATGAACCATGGTGTGATACGTGATGCGCTGGCGGAAACCTTCGCTTTCTTCCTTGTTTGGCAGTTCACCATTGAGAAGAAGGTAGCATGTTTCCAGATAGTCGCCTTTTTCAGCCAGTTGTTCGATCGGATAGCCGCGGTGAAGCAGAACGCCATTGTCCCCGTCAATAAAGGTGATGTCGCTGTCACAAGATGCAGTTGAGGTGAATCCGGGATCATAAGTAAAGCAACCGGTTTCCTTGTAAAGCGTTGTAATATCGATAATATCCGGTCCGACACTGGCCTGGCGAACAGGGAAGTCCCAGCTGTTTTCTCCGATGCTTAAAGTTGCCTTGTCGTTCGCCATGTAAATTTCCTCTCATTCAGCAACTTTAAAAAGCCGTCCGAATTCCCAAAACGTTACCCGTTTAAATGGTAGCGGTTACTTTCAAGTCGCGGATACCTGGGGGGTATCGGTTAGTCGTACCTGCAGCATTAACCGTAGGGTTGTGAAACAGCTATATGATTTAGACACATGACACAAGTACGACAATGGTCCCAACCATTCACAATGTATGATTATAATTGGTCTTTTAGCCGGGAAATGGATTCTTCCTGACCAAATATTTCCAGCACATCAAAGGCACCTGGAGAGGTTGCTTTACCCGTCAATGCAGCACGGATAGGTTGTGCAATCTGACCGAGCTTCATTTCCTTTTCGCCGGCAAACTCACGGATTGTTGCATCGATGGAATCATGGTTCCAGCCGTTAATCGACTCGAATTTTGGAAGAATTTCCAAAATGGCCGCTTTTGCATTGTCATCGAGAAGGCTGGCAGCTCTTTCATCCATTTTCAGGGGTCTTTTCTCAAAGAGAAATACGGCTGCATGAGCAAGCTCAACAAACGTCTTGGCACGGGTCGTTAATGCAGGAAGCGCTTTGAGTAACCATTCCCTTGTTTGTTCAGACAGGTTGTCACGAACAAACGCACCGCCGTCAATTTCATCCAGCACCGCAAGAAAGTCGGACAGCAATTCTTCGCCAGGTTTCTCGCGCATGTAGTGACTATTCAGCGCTTCCAGTTTGGCAAAATCAAACCTGGCTGCCGCTTTGTTCATGCCATCAAAGCCAAACCATTCGATCATCTGTTCTGTAGACATGATCTCGTCATCGCCGTGAGACCAGCCAAGCCGAACCAGATAGTTTCTCAATGCTTCCGGTAAATATCCCATGGCACGGTAAGCTTCAGCTCCGATAGCGCCGTGCCGCTTGGAAAGTTTCGCACCATCTGCGCCATGGATAAGCGGGATATGAGCCATAACGGGTACATCCCAATTCATTCCCCGGAATATAAGCGTTTGACGGGCTGCATTTGTCAGATGGTCATCACCGCGAATGATGTGCGTGACACCCATGTCGTGGTCGTCCACAACCACAGCAAGCATGTAGGTTGGTGTACCGTCTGATCGTAGAAGAACAAAATCGTCCAGATCCTTGTTTGGAAACCGTACTGTTCCCTGTACCTTGTCTTCAACAACTGTTTCTCCCTCCAGTGGGGCTCTCAAGCGCACAACATAAGGCACATTTTCAGGGGCTGTTGCAGGATCGCGGTCCCGCCATGTTCCGTCATATTTGGGTGCCCGGCCTTCAGCACGTGCCTTTTCGCGCATGGCTTCGACTTCTTCCGGAGTGCAGTAACACTTATAGGCGGAACCGTTCTCAATCATGGCCTGTGCAACTTCACGATGCCTTGAAGCATTTGCAAATTGTGAAATGGGATCGCCGTCCCAATCCAGTCCAAGCCAGGAAAGGCCGTCCAGAATGGCATCTACAGCTTCTTGGGAAGACCGTGCCCGGTCTGTATCTTCTATACGCAGCAGCATTTTGCCGTTGTTTGCCTTTGCGTAAAGCCAGTTGAAAAGCGCTGTTCGCGCGCCGCCTATGTGCAAAAACCCAGTAGGTGAGGGGGCAAATCTTGTAACAACAGGTGCCGTCATCGGTTAAATTTCCTGGTTATTCGAGAGTAGCTTGCAAAGTCGTCGAATTCAGACTTTGATTGGCCTTGGGATTTAGCCGTGATGTACCACAGTATCATTTAGACTCAAGGTGTACCGTTTGAGTGGCGATAGGCAACAGCAAAAAGAAGACAAGAGTTCGCATGTCAGGAAAACAGCGGACCTCAAAACACGCTCCAATCGCAATCAGCTACAAAGATACAGATTGGAATTGCCCAATTATCCAATTCGCCTGGTTCATTCAGTATCGAATACCTATCACGATACAAAGGGTACATTTATTCACGCCCTGAATTGGGAACTGGACCGTGGTCTCGCATTCAATATCGCGCCTGTGTTTCTGGCAATCGGGATAATCATCTATTTCACTTTACCAGCTGAGCCGTTGTTTCTGGCACTTGTCATAACTTTCTGCTGTCTGTTTGCTGCTGCGATCAGGATTGAATATCATGGAAAGCTGTTTTTTCTGGTGGCTGGGCTTACTCTTGTCTTGGCAGGTATGTCAGCAGCAAAGCTTTCAGTTATGCGTTCCGCTACGCCCCAGATCGAAAGACAAATGACTGCTGTTGTATCAGGTGTTGTCCTTTTGATAGATCAGAACAGGCGCGGCTCGCCCCGAATGGTTTTGCGGCCTGTAAAAATCGGGGGCTTGAGCCAACAGCAACTCCCAAACAAAATCCGCCTGTCTACAACATCACGCGAGCAAGGTTTCAAGACCGGAATGCAAGTGGAAGGCCTTGCCAGACTACAGCCTGTGTCCGGCCCCGTTTATCCGGGCAGTTATGATTTTTCATTCCATTCCTGGTTTTCTGGATTGGGTGGCAGTGGTTTTTTCATGGGTGCACCGGCAATTGTTACCCAACACCCAACTCTCGATGTAACAGAGCAGATTGCGGTCACGGTGAACGGCATCAGGGATTTGATTGAACAAAGAATTGTCGATGCAATCCCGGGTGCAGGAGGGGATGTGGCTGTTGCGTTGATTACGGGGGACAAATCCAGAATTCCTGAGGATGTTCAGCAAAGCCTCAGGAATACAGGCCTGGCTCACATTCTGGCGATTTCTGGGCTCCACATGGCTTTGGTCACCCTGACGATCATTTCATCTCTGCGGTTTGTCTTTTCTCTGTCGCCTCGTCTGGTTCTCAATTATCCGGTGAAAAAGTGGGCGGCTTGCGGCGGTTTCCTGGGTGCGACCTTATACTTGTTCCTGTCAGGAGGTGGTATTGCCAAGCAAAGGGCCTGGATCCTGATTTCTGTCATGTTGCTCGCGGTGTTGCTGGACAAGCGGGCGATCACCATGCGCAGTGTCGCGGTGTCGGCCTGTATAATTCTGCTGATAAGCCCCGAAAGCCTGTTTGCTCCGGGCTTTCAGATGTCCTTTGCGGCTGTTGCATCGCTGGTCGCGGGATATGAGTTCCTGACCAAGCGAAGGCGGGAGCAGGCAGAAAACAGGTTTTCGCCTGCCAGATTGAATTGGGTATCAAAATTAACAAGCGGATTGTTCGGTTATGTTTCCGGATTGGCAACAACAAGCCTGATTGCCGGAATGGCAACAGCGTTCGTGGCCGCCTGGCATTTTCATCAGGTTGCTCCGCTTGGCTTGCTCGCCAACATGCTTGCAATGCCGATTGTCGGATTTGTCATCATGCCCTTTGCACTCTTTTCGATGCTGTTAATGCCGTATGGTCTGGAAGTGTTGGCGTTATGGCCCGTTGCTTATGGTATTGGTTGGGTAGTTGACATTGCCCAATGGGTCGACGGCTTGTCATCCGTTGGAGTAACGGGCGCCTTGCCAATAACGTCCCTTGCGTTGTTTGGATGCTTTCTCAGTGTGCTTACGCTTTTCAGGACACGCCTGCGTCTGTGGTCGTTTCTGCCGGTTTTTATGGTTGTGCCGTTTCTAGCCAGACCGGAAGTTCCACACATTTTGATATCGGAAAACGGCAGGGCAATTGCTGTGAAGACAGAAAACAACCAACTCGCACTGCTTTATCCGAGACGCAACGCATTTGTAACGGAAATCTGGGGCAAGGCATTTTCTGGTGGGAACACAGAATCTCTCAACTTGCCAAAGGATCAATGCAACTCGGAGCGATGTATTGTTGTGCTGCCATCAAGTGATGTCTTGCATGTTGTCTATAATCCGGACTTGTTGCGCTCATCCTGTCAGCGAGCGGATATTCTCGTTGCGCCAAGGTTGTGGTGGGTTGACTGCCGGGAAAGAAAACCTGAGCTTGTTCTGAAGCGTTACGACTTCGAACAATATGGCAGCCATGCAATTTTCATCGCGGCACAACCCGGTATGACGCGACAGTCTGAAGGAGTCAGGGTTGTCGCTGGACTGCCGAAATCCACTCGTCCGTGGTCGCGAAATGTGCGGCCTATAGACGAGATCAGTGATACTGACGAATAAGGCCCACGAGTTTCCCTTGTACCTTTACCCGGTCAGGGCTGAAATGACGTGTGTCATAGGCAGGGTTTGCAGCTTCAAGCGCAATCTCGGAACCGTGCTTTCTGAAGGTTTTCAGCGTTGCTTCCTCATCATCAACCAGGGCAACAACAATTTCACCGGGGGTTGCGGTATTTCCCTGTCTGATCACAACAGTATCGCCATCGTGAATACCTGCCTCAATCATTGAATCCCCTTCAACAGTAAGGGCGAAATAGTCACCACCTCCAATCATTTCCGGCGGTACGGTAACGGAGTGTGTGTTGTCCTGAATGGCGGAAATCGGCACACCAGCAGCAATTTTGCCCACTACGGGAACTGAGAAGCCGTAACTTTCATCCTGCGGTTCCTGTTCATGCATACCCGGGAACGGGGTAACATTGCTTTCTTCCGTAACAAGTGTCGGTTTGCGGCCAGCGCCGAAATCTGCCTGAATGACACTACTGCTCTTGGATGCTGTATCTTCTTTTGAGGCCCATGCTTCCGGCATTTTGATGACTTCCAGCGCTCTCGCCCGGTTTGGCAGACGGCGAATGAAGCCGCGTTCCTCAAGAGCCATGATCAACCGGTGAATTCCGGACTTGGATTTCAGGTCCAGCGCTTCTTTCATTTCATCAAAAGACGGCGGCACACCTTCTTCCTGCAACCTTTCGTGTATGAATTGAAGAAGAAGCTGTTGTTTTCTGGTCAACATGATCAAGGCCTTTCTGTAATATGCCAATATTCACGTTATGTTCAAACCGGGAATCGGTGAAACATATATAGAACATTCTATACATGTTCATTTTATGTTCTTCAAGGTTTAAAATGCGTTAAGGTCCGGCATTGCTGCCATTAACCGTCTGCTAACCATAAATCGAAAGACTTTCCTGTCATTCACCGGTCGCTATCATTGTTTGGATAGCTTTCCCTGCATCACGTGGGGATTGGGTAATGCGTATCTCATTGTTGTTAAAAGCTCTCGCTGTCTTTGCCATTTCGATCGGGGCAAATTTCGAGTACTCCGGCCAGTCACATGCTGCTGCGTGCAGAGGCGGGAAGGGCTTGGGGGTAAGCCGGACGGTTACCCTGAATACTTCAGGAGGAGCACGTTATGGAACCTCTCATGGCGGTCACCGTACGTTTCTGCGTGACAAGGAAGTGGTGTTGACCTTTGACGATGGTCCAATACCGTCAACAACGAAAAAGGTTCTGCTGGAACTTGAACGTCATTGCACAAAGGCCACCTTTTTCATCGTTGGCCGCATGGCCCAGAACAATCCGGCCATGGTAAGGAAAATCCTCTCAAAAGGACACTCGATCGGCGCGCACAGTTTCAGCCATCGCAATCTTGGGCACACAAATGGCAAGACTGCCATTCAGGACGTGGATCGCAGTATCCGGGTCATCAACAAGGCGGCAGGGCGCAAAGTGGCTCCGTTTTTCCGGTTTCCATACCTTTCGGAAAACAGTTCAGTTAACCGGTATCTAAAGCAGCGGGGATATGGGGTATTCGCGATAGACGTTGACAGCCTTGATTACAGGATCCCCAGTACCAATGCCATGGTGAACAGGGTCATGTCCGAACTTCGCCGGAAGGGCCGGGGCATAATCCTGTTGCACGATATTCAAAAAGTCACTGCAAATGGTCTGGGACAGTTGCTGAGCCGTTTGAAGTCTGAGGGTTACAAGGTTGTTCACATCAAGGGGCGTGGCGGAAGAGACATTTCTGAGCCGCTGGTAGTCGCCAGCAACAACGAACCGGCCGAACAAAAAACTCAAAAGCCTGTCATTGGTGTTGGTTTCAGTCGGGCAGGGGAACTGGCTTCTGGTTTCAAGCGTCCCAAAACCTCCCGCAAGAGACCGAAGAAAGACAAGGAAATTAAGGTTGCCGCACTACAGGCAGAAACCGTCCTGAAGAAAAAGCAGGCCAGGTTCAAAAAACGGGTCGATCTTCGGCGCAAATCCTTCCGTGCGGCTATCAAGAAGCGTCTGATTACTCAATAAACACGATCTTGCAGGCTTCGCCTTTCCTCGCAGCCGGTGCTTTTACAGGCCGATACAAAAGACAGTCTGCCCTGACAAGATTGGCCAGCATGGAACTGTCCTGGCTGCTGAATGGCGTCGCAATCCGTTCGCCATTTTCACCACGCTCCAGCGTTGCCCGCATGTATTCTGCCCGCTCATCATTTTCGGGCAAGTCACGTCCCAGAATTGCAGATTGCATGGTGACGGTTTCAGGCTTTTGCCCGCCCAATAATTGAACAAGCGGTTTGACGAAAACATTAAATCCCACAAGGGAAGAAACAGGATTTCCGGCTAGGCCGGTCATATAGATCGTTTTACCGTCTCTTTGGAGCTTTCCAAAAAGGAACGGTTTGCCAGGCCGCATTGCAATTTTTGTAATTTCAAATTCGAAGCCAAGCGCTTCTGCGACCGGAAGAACAAGATCATGATCCCCAACCGAAGCACCACCGGTTGTTACGATCACATCACAGTTCCGGTTGATTGCATCCTCAAATGCACCGCTTAGCGCCTCGCGTTCATCAACAACAATTCCCATGTCGATCAACTGGCCACCGCATTTTGTAATGGAAGCTGCAAGGCCGAATGTATTGGAAGCAATAATCTGGCCTTCACCAGTTGTCTGACCGGGCATCACAAGCTCATCCCCTGTCGAGATCAGGGCAACAACCGGTTTTCGGAAGACCGGAAGCGTTGCATGGTTCATGGATGCTGCAAGCGCCAAACGCGAAGATGTCAGTGCGTTGCCTTCTTGCAGAAGAACTTCACCCTGTTTGAAATCCAGTCCGGCTTTGCGAATGAATTTTCCAGCTTCTACTCCGGAATTTACAGTTGTCAGCTCGCTATCAGCAGTTGTGTTTTCCTGAATGACGATGCTGTCGGCACCCTCCGGAACAACAGCTCCGGTGAATATCCTGACTGCTTCACCTTTGCCCACTGATCCGTCAAATGGCTCTCCGGCGCGGGACTGGCCAATCAGCTTAAGCGATGCGGGCAGTGATTGAATGTCTTCCTGACGCACGGCATAACCGTCCATGGCTGACGCATCAAACGGAGGTTGTGTCCTGAGCGAAGCCAGGTCTGATCCAAGAATTCTTTCGTGAGCATCGCCAAGAGGAACATGCTCAATTCCCGGTGGGCGAATACCTGCAAGAACGATATTGAGCGCTTCTTCTGCGGGAATCAGACGGTTGGTGGTGTTTGACACTTTCAGTTTTAATCCTGGGTATCGGGTTCGCGCTTCCAGTGGCCGGACTTGCCGCCTTTTTTCTCGATCAGCTGGATACCGGAAATCTCCATGCCACGGTCTACGGCCTTTATCATGTCGTATATCGTCAGACAGGCCACACTGCAGGCTGTAAGGGCTTCCATTTCAACCCCGGTCTGGCCAGATACACCGGCAGTAGCAGTTACCTGCAGTCCCGGCAGTGCTTCATCAGGGGTAATGTTGACCGAAACCTTGCTCAGGCCAATCGGATGACAAAGTGGAATGAGTTCGGAAGTCTTCTTGGCGGCCATAATGCCGGCAATCCGGGATACAGAAAGCACATCTCCCTTTTTCGCATTACCTTCCAGAACCAGTTGGAGGGTCTCAGGAAGCATTTTGACGTATCCGGCAGCCGTCGCTTCGCGAGTAGTCATTTCCTTGTTCCCCACATCTACCATGTGAGCTTCGCCTGTCTGGTTCAGGTGGGTAAGATCAGCCATGAATTCAGGCTGCTTTCGCTGGTTTTGCAAGAATTTCCTGCGTTGCCGCTGCAACGTCATCCTTGCGCATCAGACTTTCACCAATGAGAAATGTATTGATGCCGCATTGTGACAGACGCAAAAGATCTTCGGGAACAAACAGGCCGCTTTCACCCACCAGAAGTTTGTCTTCCGGCACCATTGTTGCGAGACGCTCGCTTGTTTCAAGAGAAACCTCGAAAGTCTTGAGGTTGCGGTTGTTTACGCCCAGCAACGGCGAGGAAAGCTTGTCCAGTGCCCTCTCAAGTTCCTCCTCATCATGCACTTCCACAAGTATGTCCATGCCGAGTTCGAATGCCGTGTTTTCAAGGGCAATTGCCTCGTCATCTGAAACGCTGGCCATGATTATGAGAATACAATCCGCGCCCCAACTCCTTGCTTCGTAAACCTGATAAGGTTCGTAAAGAAAATCCTTGCGCAGAGCCGGAAGGCTGACCGCATCTCTTGCCGTAGTCAGAAATTCCGGCGCACCCTGGAAACTGGGGGCGTCGGTCAAGACTGAAAGACAGGCAGCGCCACCCGCCTCGTAAGCTTTGGCAAGGGCAGGGGGATTGAAGTCCTCCCGGATCAGGCCTTTTGAGGGGCTCGCCTTCTTGATTTCTGCTATCAAGGCATAGTCACCGGAAGCATGTTTTGCCTGCAAGGCTTTCATGAAACCGCGTGGTGACGAAACATCTGCGCATCTGGATTTGAGTTCTTCAAGCGAAGTAGCGGCTTTTGCAGCGGCAATTTCTTGCCGCTTGTAGAGTTCAATCTTTTTTAAAATGTCGGCCATCAGGCTTTTCCCTGATTTGAAATTTCAACCAGTCTGGCAAGCGTATCGGCAGCGGATCCATTGTCAATTGCCTGAGCAGCCATCTCCGCGCCTTCTTTCAGATCGGAGGCCTTGTCTGCCACAACAAGTGAGGCGGCTGCATTCATGATGACCATGTTCCTGTATGCGGACGGTTTTCCCGCCAGCACTGCCTTCAATGCCTGTGCGTTCACTTCAGCATCTCCACCGGCAATGGCTGCTTCATCTTCTACTGAAAACCCAAAGTCATCCGGTGTGATTTCAAATGTTCGGATAGAGCCGTTTTCGAGTGCTGCGATCTGGGTGGTGCCTGTGATGGTTATTTCATCATAGCCTTCGCCATACACAACCCAGACTTTTTCCGAACCCAGTTTTTGGAGTACTTTTGCAGCCGTCAAAACCCATTGTGGCGCAAAAACACCCAAAAGCTGGCGTTTGACACCGGCCGGATTGCACATGGGGCCAAGAAGATTGAAGATGGTGCGGGTTGCCATTTCAACGCGAGCAGGCCCGACGTGCCGCACAGCAGAATGATGGGCAGGTGCAAACATGAAACCAATGCCCGCCTGATTGATGCAATCGCTGATCTGTCCGGGTGAGAGTTCAATATTGACGCCCAAGGCTGTAAGAACGTCTGAAGCACCTGATTTCGACGAAAGCGAACGATTGCCATGCTTGGCGACCTTTACGCCGCAGCCTGCCACAACAAGCGCCGTGCAGGTTGATATGTTGTATGAACCTTTTGCATCTCCACCAGTGCCGACAATGTCGATTGCATCAGCAGGTGCATCAACAGGCAGCATGAAAGCCCGCATGGCATCTACGGCTCCGGCAAATTCTTCTTCGGTTTCACCACGCACACGCATTGCCATCAGCACAGCTCCGATTTGGGCGTGCGTGGCGTCACCTGCCATGATTATTTTAAAGGCAGCCTGCGTTTCTTCCCGGGAGAGCGTTTCACCATTGGCAAGTCTCCCTATGACTTCTTTCAAATCGCTCATCATTTCCCCTGTAAACGGATGCCCGCCGTTTTAGACCGGGCTTCACCGGCTAACAGAACAATTTAGTGTCCGTAGCCGTGTTGGTTACCACCATAGGGGTTAAATGCCAAATCGATTGCGTTGTTATTTACCGTGACATTCTCTCTGCTCTGCAGGTGTTGAACAACCTGCGTGAGAATGTCTTGGGAAGCGGTGAGGTCGACCTGTGCAGAAACATCTTCCGGAAGGCTGCTTCCACCTGTCTGGTGAACCTCGGATACCTTGAAGACAATTTCCCGGTTTGAACCGATATTCACGGTGTTCACGGCATCTGTTTTCTCGGCAAACCCAGCCCTGACCGCAGGCAACGGGAAATCAGGCGTCTGGCCGGACCTCGGAAGTTGTTCGGTAGTCGAGGCTTCGATAGCCTGACCAAGAGAATCTGTTGGAAGGGTATCAGCGAGAACGGAGTTGAAATCTTCTCCATTTTTAATGCGGTCAGCAATTTTGTCAGCAACGTCTTTGATAGATTTGTCAAGTTCGGCTGATTTCCATGCTTCCCTTACATCATCACGCACTTCATCAAAGGCTTTTTGCCGCTGAGGTGTTATGGTCAGAACTTCAAACCACAGAAAGCCGTCTTCGCCAATCTCAATTGCCTGTGTGTCATCACCAGGTTCGGATTGGAACACTTCGCGGACAAGATCACCAAGCTGCGGGATACCGGAAACCGGATTTCCGTTTTCATCCTGCCCGTTGATATCAATTGCTTCTATCGTGCGTGTTTCAAGTTGCAGTTTTTCACCGGTAGGAATGATGGCTTCACCAGCACCGCGTTCATCCTCAACGGCGTCGAAGTTCACAAAAACATCTTCGACAGCACGTTCAAGTGCAAGCTGTTCTCGAAGGGCGTCCTTGACTTCTTCATAGGGTGTTGTGTTTTCTGCCTCGATTTTTGCCACACGGATAATGACCGGACCAAAAAGGCCTTCGATAATGTCAGTCGGCTTGTTCAGTTCCGCTTCAAATGCAGCCTGCGCAATTTTTTCGTCTGGAAGGGCATTGCGTGTCAAAGTGCCAAGGTCAATGTCTGCGACTGTTTTTCCTTGCTCAGACAAGACATCCTCGAATGAAGTGCCACTATCGAGCTTTTGCTTCACAGCTTCAGCTTCTTCCATGTTTGACAAGACCAACTGCTGAATCTGTCTGCGTTCCGGGGAGCGCAGGTTACCCTTTCGGGCTTCATAACCAGACAGAAGCTCTTCCTCTGTGATCTCATCCGGTTTCACCAGATCGGAAGGCTGGACTTTCAGTATTGCAACTTTCCTATATTCGGGCGCAATGAAGTCTGGCTTGTTGGTGTTGTAATACGATGAAAGATCGGTCTCTGACGGTTCGGAGATTTCGCCAGCGACTTCCGGCCCGACAGTCACGAACTCAAAGACACGTCTTTCATCACGGTAAGTGGAGAGTGCGTCTACGTAAGCGGCAGGCATGCTCAGTGATGCTGCGGTTCCATCCAGGATTTGGTTGCGCATGGAAACACGTTTGCGGCTCTGGATATAATCATTTTCTGTCATGCCGGCTTGTGCAAGACTGTTTCTCAGGGCATTGCGCGAAAACTGGCCGGACAAGTCCCTGAAACGCGGATCATTCGCGACTTCCTGGGCGACGCTTTCGTCAGACAGGCCAAGCCCCATTTTACGTGCGTTCTCGTCAAGGACTGCACCAGCTATAACCTGATCCAGCACATTCTGCCTCAAGCCAAGCGCATCGGCTTCCGGGCGGGACAGGCGCCGTCCGATGGATTGTGAAAGGGTCAGCAACTGATTTTCATATGCAAACCGATATTGAGATGCATCAATCGTGGTGTTCCCGACCTGAACGACGTTGTATTGTCCACCAAAAATGATGCTTCCTGAAACACCCCAGATGGCAAAACTCATTACCAGCAATCCGATTAGAACCTTGGCAAGCCAGCCTTTGGAAAATCCGCGCAATAGATCAAGCATCTCAAAACACCTGTAATAAATTTATGTCAAAACAAGAGATATCCGATATATCGACAAGGTGATGGCAACTCAAGGGATTGTGAAAGAAAGCGGATAACGATTGCGTTTTTGTTCCTTCGGGTTAGAAAACGGGAAAATTTAATGGGAGTTTTGAAATGACACCTGGCATCAAGCCGCTCGTTGCCGGAAACTGGAAAATGAATGGTTTTCGAAATTCCTTGAGTGAGTTGGGCACGATGGCACAAGCCTACGATGTGGGAATGCGCAATCGGCTCGATATGCTCCTTTGTGTTCCGTCAACCCTGATACTTACCGCTGCCCATGTATGTCTTGGAACGCGTGTCCGGGTAGGGGGTCAGGATTGTCACTTTAACCAAGTAGGCGCCCATACCGGTGACATATCGGCAGAGATGATATCGGATTGTGGTGGAACCGCCGTCATTGTGGGACATTCGGAAAGACGCACCGACCACGGAGAAACCAATCAGACTGTGAAATCAAAGGCAGAAGCAGGCATTCGAGGCGATCTCACCACGATCGTTTGCATTGGTGAGACCAAGGAACAACGTGAAGCTGGTGAAACCCTGTCTGTTCTTAACGACCAGCTTGAAGGTTCAATGCCGGACAATCCCAACGCATCCGAAGTCGTTGTGGCCTACGAACCTGTTTGGGCTATCGGTACAGGCCTTGTCCCGTCCAGCGAAGATGTTGAAGAAGCCCATGCGTTTATGCGGGAACATCTTTCCTCCCGCTTCGGGGATGAGGGAGCAGGCATGCGGTTGTTGTATGGTGGCTCCGTGAAGCCAGCAAATGCAGCCGAGCTAATGGGAATTGCCAATGTCGATGGTGCACTTGTGGGCGGCGCAAGCCTGAAAGCTGCAGACTTTCTGGGCATTTGCGCTGCTTACGAGAACCTCGGTTGAACGGAAGCGATTTGATCATTACATGAACCTTCAAGGTTGCACTGTTCAGCCAAGCGTGTAAAAGAGCGCAATCCCTGAAATCTGCTGAAACAATTCGGAAGTTCCATGCAAACAGTATTGATCGTAATCCACTTGATGATTGTTGTTGCCCTTGTTGGCGTAGTGCTGATGCAGCGCTCTGAAGGGGGCGCATTGGGTATCGGTGGTGGCGGTTCCGGCAACTTCATGTCCGCCCGGGGTGCTGCAAATGCCCTGACAAGAACAACGGCAATTCTCGCTGCGGCTTTCTTCGCGACCTCGATCGGGCTTGGCATTCTGTCAGGCGTTGATGGCGGAAGCATTCTGGACACGATTCCGGTTCAAAACCAGCCAAGCTCTGGTAATGGCATTCTTGACCAATTGCCTGGCGGCGAAGGCCTTAACCTGGGTGGTGAACAGTCCACAGACGAGCCGCAAGTGCCGACAAGCCAATAAACGGTTTTATTTGCCGATTTTGTAAATGCTCCGCCTGTTGACGGAGCATTTTTTTTGGGAAATTTGCAAATTTTGCTATCCGAATCGAATTTGGCGTATTAATTCTCAAATCCCATGGCGCGATATGTTTTTATTACAGGCGGCGTGGTTTCTTCCCTCGGAAAAGGCTTGGCGTCCGCAGCACTCGGTGCACTCCTGCAAGCTCGTGGATATAAGGTCCGGCTTCGCAAACTCGACCCTTATCTGAATGTTGATCCGGGCACGATGTCTCCTTACCAGCACGGCGAATGCTTTGTGACTGATGATGGTGCAGAGACCGATCTTGATCTCGGGCATTACGAACGGTTCACAGGGCGCCCTGCAAATCAGCAGGACAATATTACAACCGGGCGTATCTATCAGGATATCATCGCCAAGGAGCGGCGTGGAGATTACCTGGGCGCGACCGTGCAGGTCATTCCGCATGTCACAAACCAGATCAAGGAATTTGTGCTCGATGGTAATGAGGAATATGACTTTGTTCTGTGCGAGATTGGCGGCACCGTAGGTGACATTGAAGGTTTGCCGTTTTTCGAAAGCATTCGTCAACTCGGAAACGACTTGCCGCGTGGTGGCTGTATCTACGTCCATCTGACGCTCATGCCGTGGATTTGGGCTTCCGGTGAGCTGAAAACCAAACCAACACAGCATTCGGTCAAGGAGCTGCGTTCAATCGGTATTCAGCCGGATATCCTTTTGGTTCGGGCTGACCGTGAAATCCCGGTCGAGGAGCGCAGAAAGCTCTCCTTGTTCTGTAATGTGAGGGAGACTGCAGTTATCCAGGCATTGGATGCAAAGTCGATCTACGATGTTCCAATGACATATCACAAGGAAGGGCTGGACCAGGAAGTGCTGAATGCATTCGGCATTGATCCGGCACCAAAACCCCAGATGCAGGTCTGGGAGGAGATAAGCCAGAAAATCCACAATCCCCAAGGTGACGTCACAATCGCTATTGTCGGAAAATACACAATCCTGAAAGATGCGTACAAGTCTCTTATCGAGGCCTTGCAGCATGGCGGCATAGCAAACGAGGTGAAAGTGAACCTCAAATGGATTGAGTCCGAGATATTCGATGAAGAAGACCCAACGGAACATTTGGGGCAAGTCGATGGCATACTCGTACCCGGTGGTTTTGGAGAGCGTGGATCAGAAGGAAAGATAAAGGCCGTTACCTATGCACGGGAAAACAGGATTCCATATTTCGGCATTTGTTTTGGAATGCAAATGGCCTGTATAGAAGCAGCCAGAAATCTTGCAGACATCAGTAACGCAAGCTCAAGCGAGTTCGGCGAAACCAATGCTCCGGTTGTCGGCCTGATGACCGAATGGCTGAATGGCAACCAGCTGGAGAAACGCGAAGCAGAGGGCAATCTTGGGGGAACCATGCGCCTTGGGGCTTACCGGGCAATTTTGGAGCCGGACACGATCATTGCTGAAGCTTATGGCGACACGGAGATTTCGGAACGCCACCGTCATCGATACGAGGTCAACATTGACTACAAGGATGCACTGGAAAACCGCGGTCTGGTATTCTCGGGCATGTCACCTGATGGTTTGCTACCGGAAACGATTGAATATCCGCGTGAAGTTCATCCGTGGTTTGTGGGTGTACAATATCACCCGGAATTGAAATCGCGCCCGTTTGCCCCACATCCCCTGTTTGCAAGCTTTATTGCTGCAGCAAAAGAGCAGAACAGACTGGTTTAATGAAAACTGCACTTTACTCACACAACGGCCCTGCGGACTCTGTCCTTGAATTTGCTGACAAACCGATACCGGTTCTCAAAGATGGCGAGGTTTTGATCAAGCTTGCAACGTCGGGGGTAAATCCGTCAGACGTGAAATCCCGTGCAGGACGTCCATTCGTATTTGACTTTGTTGTGCCACACAGTGATGGAGCAGGAGAAATAGAGAGTGTTGGCGCGGGCGTTGACAATTCCCGCATTGGTGAGCGTGTCTGGGTTTGGAACGGGCAGTGGCAGCGCCAATATGGAACGTCTGCCGAATATATTGCGGTACCAGAATTCCAGGCTGTGAAACTGGATGACGATATTGATTTTCAGACAGCGGCCTGTTTTGGCATTCCGGGCCTGACGGCAGCCCATGCAATCAACCTCCTGCAGGAGAGTGACGCTGAAACAGTTCTGGTGACAGGTGCGGCATCGTCTG
>JBCCYR010000003.1:0-22853 GCA_039189355.1 Pseudomonadota bacterium | reverse complement strand
CCTCCCTACTTTCCGGATATCTTCAGACTTGAAAACGGCTTGCACAAACCTGCCCGCCGCTATAGTAATCTTGGCATGAGAAACCAAAGCGCAAATTTCTGGTGTTGGATTCGCTGACATAGCGGTCGATCCCATTTGCGTTTTTTAAAGTCAGGCCGCCGGAAATCCCGAGCGGCTTTTGTTTTGTCTTGAAGCCGGCTCTCCAAGGTTCCGGTAAACAAGAGGGAGATGCCGGATGGTATCGGCGACGATTGAGTTTGAAACCGCGGGCGGAATTCGCGTGGAACGCGAGAGCTTTCCGGATGATTATACTACTGCGATTGATACCACGCTGGATAAAGTCAACTCACAACGCGGTGCAGTGCTTTCGTCAAATTACGAATATCCCGGCAGGTATACGCGATGGGATACGGCAATCGTAAACCCCCCGCTTGGTATTGAAGCAAAGGGAAGGGCAGTCTCGATCATCGCTTACAACCGTCGTGGAGAGGTCTTTCTCGATCCAATTCTGGATGCGTTGAAGGATCACGATCATGTTGCGGAAGCAAGCCGTGAGGGAAAGCTGCTCTCGGTTCAGGTCAAGGATGGCGGGAAAATCCTGTCGGAAGAAGAGCGTTCGCGTGCGCCAACCGTTTTTTCAGTCGTGCGGGCAATTGTAGATCTGTTCCGCAGCGATGCAGACCCGAATTTTGGCCTGTTCGGTGCGTTTGGCTATGATCTCGCGTTTCAGTTTGATGATCTTGAGTTCAAGATGGATCGCGGAAATGATCAGCGCGATCTGGTTCTGTTTCTGCCGGACGAGATACTGGTTGTTGACCACCATCAGGCTATTGCTTGGCACGACAAATACGAATTCACGGTAGGCGATGTGTCCACCCGCAATATCCCGCGTGAGGTTATGGAAGAACCGTTCAAGCCAACGGATGTGGTTCCTCCAAAGGGGGATCATCAGCCAGGTGAATATGCAAAGCTGGTGGAGCGGGCCAAAGAGAAATTCAAACGGGGTGATCTGTTTGAGGTTGTGCCTGGTCAGATGTTTTTTGAACAATGCAAGACACCGCCTGCCGAGATTTCCCGCAAACTGAAGTCGATCAATCCATCTCCCTACTCCTTTTTCATCAATCTCGGCGAGCAGGAATATCTGGTGGGTGCGTCACCTGAAATGTTTGTACGCGTGACGGGGCGGCGTATCGAAACTTGTCCTATCTCCGGTACGATCAAGCGTGGCCGCGATGCTATCGAGGATAGTGAGCAAATCCTCAAACTGCTCAATTCCAAAAAGGATGAGTCCGAACTTACCATGTGTTCAGACGTTGACCGGAATGACAAATCCCGTGTCTGTGAACCGGGTAGCGTGAAGGTGATTGGCCGCCGCCAGATCGAGATGTATTCTAAACTCATCCATACAGTTGATCACATCGAGGGCCGTCTTCGGGAAGGAATGGATGCGTTTGACGGGTTCCTGTCCCATGCCTGGGCAGTGACAGTTACCGGTGCACCAAAACTGTGGGCCATGCGGTATATTGAGGAAAACGAGAAATCACCGCGTGCCTGGTATGGCGGGGCTGTTGGCATCGTGCATTTTAACGGTGACATGAATACCGGTCTTACACTTCGCACGGTTCGTATCAAGGATGGTATTGCCGAAGTGCGGGCAGGCGCAACGCTGCTGTTTGATTCCGATCCGATGGAAGAAGAAAAGGAAACGGAACTGAAAGCATCGGCCATGCTCGCTGCAGTGCGTGAAGCGGGCAAGTCGAACGATGCGGATGCAACCCGCGATGCCGCCAAAGTGGGAGAGGGCAGAAAGATCCTGCTCGTTGATCACGAAGATTCCTTCGTTCATACACTCGCCAACTATTTCCGCCAGACAGGTGCGGAAGTTGTGACAGTACGTACGCCAATTGCCGATGAAGTTATTGACCAACACAAGCCCGATCTCGTGGTGCTTTCGCCGGGGCCTGGAAGTCCGCAGGATTTCAACTGTTCAGATACGATCACGAAGGCCCGTTCACGCAATCTGCCGATTTTCGGTGTTTGTCTCGGCCTTCAGGCAATCGCAGAAACCTATGGTGGTGAACTCAAGCAACTCGACATCCCGATGCACGGGAAGCCTTCACGCATTCGCGTTACCGAGCCGGGGATTGTCTTTTCGGGACTGGAAGATGAAATCACCATCGGGCGGTACCATTCCATCCATGCGAATCCGCAAAAACTGCCGAATGAGTTTACAGTTACTGCCATCACTGAAGATGGCGTTGTGATGGGTATCGAGCATCAGAATGAGCCTGTGGCAGCAGTGCAGTTTCATCCCGAGTCGATCATGTCTCTGGGAGGAGAGGCAGGCATGCGCATGATCGAGAATGTGGTCGCACATCTGGGTGTTCGCTCGTAAGCAAAGGCACCGAAAAGCCTGAGTTATGCAGATGCCTGGTTCAGTTGCATTGAAGCTTTTCTCGTCAAGCGGAGGCGGTTTACAAACGCCAGTATAAAGACGGCGGATTGAACGAGAATAATGGTTGGTGCAGGTGCACTGTCGATGTGAAAACTGAGATAGGTTCCGGCGAGCATGCAGGCCATGTTCACTGCTACCGCAATAACAAGCATATGTGAAAAACGCTTGGTCAAAAGGAACGCGACCGCACCTGGCGCGATCAACAGGCCGATTGCGAGTATGAGGCCCGTTGCATAAAGGGTTGCGACAATTGTCAGAGACAGCGCGCTCAAGAGACCATAGTGGAGCAAGTTTACCGAAAGCCCCGAAGCCTGTGCCTGTGACGGGTCAAAGCTGTGCAGTAGCAGGTCTTTCCATTTCAACAGGATTACACCGGACACAAGAAACGAGATGATCCCGGCTGTCCAGAGTTCGTGCGGCTCTATCCCGAGCATGTTGCCGAACAGGATATGATCGAGATGTAGACTTGTGTCCACCGATACATAAAGGACAATCCCGATGCCGAACATGCCGGAGAACACCACACCCATGACCGTGTCCTGCTTTACCCTGCTGTTCGAAGAAAGATATCCTGTTGCCACAGTACAGAACATGCCTGCAAAAAATGCACCGATCAGCAGAGGTATATTCAGGATGTAGGCGATGACTACGCCGGGCAGTATTGCATGGCTGACGGCATCGCCCATCAATGCCCACCCCTTCAGAACCAGAAAACAGGAGAGCAATGCGGTCGGAACCGCAATCAGAATACAGATCAGAAAGGCATTCTGCATGAAAGCGAACTGGAATGGCTGTAACAGGGTTTCGAGCATCACCGCGCAACCCCGGGAATGTTGAAATCGGAAGCCCGTTCTGCATCTTTTTCCAGTGCGGATTGCTCCCTTCTTCTTGCAGCAAGTAATCCGTGTTTGGGCGCGAATAGAAATGCCAGTAAAAAGACCAGTGTTTGAAGCGTTACAATAATTCCGCCGGTTGCACCGTCCAGAAAATAACTCACATAAGCTCCTGCAAAGCTTGTTAGCGTACCAATCAGAACTGAAGTCATGATCAGTCTTGGGAAGCGGTCACACAGCAGATACGCTGTTGCCCCCGGGGTCACCACCATTGCGATTACAAGAAACGCACCGACGGTTTGCATGGCTGCAACGACTGACACGGACAGCAATGTAAAGAAAACAACCTTCAGCAGTTCCGTGTTCAGTCCGATGGAACGGGCATGGTTTTCATCGAAAAACGTAACCATCAGCTCTTTCCATTTGGCCAGCAAGACTGCAAGCGAAACGAAGCCGATGATTGCCAGTTGCAACGTGTCACCGGGTGTAATTGCAAGGATGTTACCCATCGTAATGGTTTCAATGTCAACAGCGACCGGATTGATCGAAATCATGAAAAGGCCAAGACCGAAAAAGGAGGTGAAGATCAAGCCGATGATCACATCCACTTTCAGGCCGGACCGTTCTGACAGAAACAGCATTGCACCTGCGGCCAGTCCCCCTGCCAGAAATGCGCCAAGGGAAAACGGCAGGCCGAGAATGTAAGCACCTGCGACGCCCGGCACGACCGAATGTGAGAGCGCGTCACCGATCAGGGACCAGCCTTTAAGCATCAAATATGCAGACAAGAATGCACAGACGCCGCCCACAAGGGCTGAAACCCACATCGCGTTGAACATGTAATTGTAGCTAAAGGGTTCGAGCAGGACTTCCATCAGCGCGCCTGCTTTTCTTCTGACTCACCGTCTGCCGTGCCCCGCTCGCCATATTGTACGAATGGGCGCTCGTCATCTGTCAGGATTGTGACCTCGCGCTGGTCGTCATCGTCATGCAGATCGGAGCCGCTCAATGTAAACTGACGCAAGACGCCGCCGAAAGCCTGTTGCAGATTTTCCTGGGTAAAGATTGTTTCTGTCGGCCCATGGGCAAGTACGGTTCCTTTTACAAGAATGGTACGGTCACAGAATTGCGGCACTGAACCCAGATTGTGTGTGGATACGAGCATTACCCGGCCCTCTGCACGCAATTCTCCGAGGAGCTTGATGATCTGGTCTTCGGTTTTAACGTCTACCCCGGTAAAAGGCTCATCAAGCAGGATCACCTGACCGTCTTGCGCCAAAGCGCGTGCAAGAAAGACCCGCTTGCGCTGGCCTCCGGAAAGTTCACCGATCTGTCTGTGCCGGTAATCCTGCATGTTGACCCGCTCTAGTGCTTGGTCAACAGCTTCGTGATCCTTGCGGCGGGGACGCCGAAGAAAGCCCATATGACCATAGCGCCCCATCATGACAACGTCTTCCACCAGAACAGGGAACGTCCAGTCTACTTCTTCTGCTTGTGGTACATAGGAAATAAGGTTCTGTCTCAAGGCTTCTTTGACGGATTTGCCCAGCAAGCGGATTTGGCCTTTTGCAGCAGGCGCAAAGCCCATGATTGCCTTGAAAAGAGTGGACTTGCCAGCGCCATTAACACCAACCAGAGCGGTTACAGTGCCGTTTGGAACCTCAAAGCTTGCATCCCAAAGCGCGGTGTGCCCGTTACGATAAGTAACAGTCACATCCTTTGCGCTTATTCCGGTTGAGGTACTCATTTCACTCAGACTTCCAAGGCCATTACTCCAACTCAATTAGTTGCGGTAAGTCCTTTTGCAATCGTTTCAGAAGTTACTCGTAATAAATCCAGATAAGTCGGAACCGGACCATCTGCTTCACTCAAGGAGTCTACGTAGAGGACACCGCCATATTTGCTGTCGGTTTCCCGCGCTACTTGTTCTGCCGGTGCAGTGTTAACCGTGCTTTCGCAGAAGACTACAGGAATGTTGTTACCGCGTACACCGTCAATCACCGCTCTGACCTGCTGTGGGGTTCCCACCTGGTCAGCATTCATCGGCCACAAGTACAATTCATTCATTCCGAAATCCTGTGCAAGGTAACTGAATGCTCCTTCGCATGTCGTTAGCCAGCGCTCGTTTTCAGGAATCTGGGCAATTTTCTTGCGGAGTGGTTCGATCGTGTCGCGAAGTTTTTGCTTATACGCTTCACCGTTTTGAGCATAAACAGCCGCGTTTTCAGGGTCTTGTGTCGAGAACGCTTCGATAATGTTGTCGATGTAGACGATCGCATTATCAAGCCCCATCCAGGCATGGGGATTGGGTTTTCCTTCATAGGAACCTGATGCAATCGGTATCGGTGTAATGCCGTCTGTCAGCGTGGCGGCAGGAACACCTTCCAGGTTTGACAAAAACTGTTCGAACCAGAGCTCCAGATTCATGCCATTCCACAAGATCAGATCAGCGCCATTGGCACGGACAATATCTTTTGGGGTTGGCCGGTAGCCGTGAATTTCCGCACCCGGTTTGGTGATCGAGACAACGTCGGCAGCATCACCGGCAACGTTTGATGCCATGTCTGCGATCACTGTGAAAGTTGTAACGACTTTCATGCGGTCGTTAGCCTGCGCATTTGCGAGGAAAAGCGGACCCAGAAGCGCCCACGCAAAAAGAATTTTGAGAAAGTGATTCATGATAGGGTGACCTGTTCAGTTATTATTACTTTAGAATAATAATGATAATCATTCTCAATTGTAATTGCGAATCACTCTCAAATTTTCCCCTGATGACAGCGTTGCCCTTGTCATTAAGATATAACTGCTGTAACGCTTTAAGAATGAAATTATACGCTGCCCTTCTCGATCTTCTCCTACTCGCACTTAGCTGCGACCGTCGGGCTCGTTTGTAAAAGAGAGCGTCCGGCGGTCGAAACCGCCTTGTGGTACGCTCTCGAACATTCACCAAAATTCAGCATTTACAACGCACCATGAACATGTGATTCGACGTGTGCGATACCTAAACGGGACAGAAAAATGACCGACGCAAACCAATCCGCAATCATGCCTAAAGCGCAAGAAAAGTATCAGGCTTATTCCCAGGTTGACATATCCGACCGGACCTGGCCGACGAAAACGATTACAGAGGCTCCTATCTGGTGCTCTGTTGATCTCAGGGACGGTAATCAGGCGCTGATTGATCCAATGGGTCAGGACCGCAAGGAGCGCATGTTCCGTTTGCTGGTGGACATGAATTTCAAGGAAATCGAGATCGGGTTTCCTTCTGCCTCCCAAACGGATTTTGATTTTGCCCGCTGGTGTGTGGAAGAGGGCAATGTACCGGATGATGTTTCATTACAGGTGCTGGTACAGTGCCGCCCTGAACTGATTACACGCACGTTTGAATCTCTCAAGGACGCAAACAAGCCCATTGTTCACTTTTACAACTCGACCTCTGAGTTGCAGCGCCGGGTTGTTTTTGGCCTCGACCGCAATGGCATCAAACAGATTGCAGTGGATGCTGCCAAGATGATCCGGGACATGGCGGAAGATGCAGGCGGTGGCTACCGTTTTGAATATTCTCCTGAAAGTTTCACAGGCACAGAACTTGATTTTGCACTGGATATTTGTAACGCGGTTACAGAGGTCATGCAGCCGACTGCAGACAATAAGCTGATCCTGAATCTGCCTGCAACAGTCGAGATGTCCACGCCTAACATCTATGCAGACCAGATCGAATGGATGAGCCGTAACCTCGATAACCGGGAAAATGTTATCCTGTCTTTGCATCCGCATAATGACCGTGGAACAGGTGTAGCAGCGACCGAACTGGCGCTGATGGCAGGGGCTGACCGTGTCGAGGGTACGCTTTTTGGAAATGGTGAACGCACCGGAAACGTCGACATTGTAACGCTTGCGCTCAACATGTTCACGCAGGGCGTTGATCCGATGATCGATTGTTCTGACATCCCGCGCATGAAGGATGTTTACGAGTATTCCAATCAGCTGCGCATCCCGGAACGCCATCCTTATGTCGGTGAGCTTGTTTATACGGCTTTCTCCGGTTCGCATCAGGATGCGATCAACAAGGGCATGAAGGCGCTTGAAAAAGCCAACAAGCCCTTGTGGGAAGTGCCGTACCTGCCGATTGACCCGGAAGATGTCGGCCGTACGTATGAAGCGATCATCCGGATCAATTCACAATCCGGAAAAGGCGGCATTGCTTACATCATGGCACAGGATTACGGCATTAATCTTCCGCGGAATCTGCAGATTGAAATGCGGGAGGAAGTTCAACGCATCACGGATATGGAGGGCAAGGAGTTACCGTCGAACCGCATTCATGAAGTGTTCCAGGAGCTCTATGTCACGCAACCGGATGGCCGGCTGAAATATGTTGACCATTATTCGGTGCCATCAACCGCTCATGGCTCCAAAATGCGCAAGCTCGAAGCGACCATTACGGATGGTGGTGAAACGGTCAGGATTGAAGGTGAGGGGACCGGGCCCATCGATGGATTTGTGGATGCGCTTTCCAAACATGTGGGCAAGGAAATTTCTGTCATAGATTACTCAGAGCATACCTTGCGTCCTGGCGCAGATGCTTCTGCCATTTGCTATATGGAGATAGAAGTAGATGAAAATAAAGTATTCGGTGTTGGTATAAATTCCAATATTTCGGCTGCGTCTCTGGAAGCTTTGGTTAGCGCAATAAACCGTGTGTAACATACAAAATTAACCGTTTTTGTTAATCGTCTCTTTCATTGCTGTCTCTAGTGTTTCCAGATTGATAGGCAAATGTTGGGAAAAGATGGCTTTGAAAGAGGAACATGGAAGCGAACATGACGCCCGTACCGCAGACCAGCAGGTAGTGGACGGTGAACTGTGCGTCATGTCAGACCGCCGGGCACTCCGCAGGCGTGTGATTAAAGGTGTGCGAATTTCGTTTGGTAATGATTATTGCGCCATTGAGGGCGCGATGAAAAATGTGTCAGAAACCGGAGCACTGGTCCAGTTGAAAGACGGTTATCTCGTTCCTGATAATATTGTCATTTACAATGAGTTGGAAGGCTACAAGGTTTCTTGCGTCGTGGTCAGGCGCGAGGCTGAGAGAATTGGCGTGCGCTTTACTTCTGACAAGGTTCAAATTGAGGCGAGCAAGACTCAGTTTATCAGCATGCTTGACATGCAAAACCCGGATAATCACCGAAGACAAGACGAGACAGTTGCCAAACCCGCACCTGCTTTTGCACCTCGCAAGGGGCCTGTTTTCGGGAAGCTGAAGCGGCAATAGGCCGAATTTTTCTGGTCTCATCCCGGCATGGCCGGGATGAGTAGTAACGCCGAAAAACTTACTGAACCGCCGCAGCAAATTCGTCAGCATTAAGGGCTCCGTTCCCGTCTCTGTCAGCAAGCTTGAACTGGTCTTCAGTCCATGGGAGGCCTGCGTTATTGGCTTCTGCGAGTGTAACGCTGCCATCTGCGTCTGCATCGATTGTTTCAAAAGATGCCTGTGCATATGCAGCACCAACTGCGAATGAGCTTACTGTTAATGCAAGAATGAGTTTCTTCATCTTAATTACTCCCTTTTGACCGCGTTGCATCATTGCGCTGCGGATGTCGGGAAGATGGTGTTCGATTGCGGCAGGTTTTCGCAGATTTGCAGGTAATTTTCCGGCACTGAGATCAAAGGATGTTTCATCACGAAATATAACAGATCAGCGTATTGGGCGTTGCTGTTCCAATCACATTCACGCCAGTGGCATACATTCATGTTCCATTCAGCCGGCACTTGCAATACATTCGAGGAGAACTTACCCAACGTGAGAATTTTCATGCAACGCTCTACTCTTTCACGAAGATCTTTTGTAGCTGGCTCGATTGCGTTTGGTTTTGCAGCATCAACCGGAGCGGCACAGGCAGCAAATGTTGCCGGTATCTTGCGCGGCGATGCAATAAAATGGAACGGGACGGTTATCGATCTTGATCCACTTAAAAAGTATTACAGGGGTAAACTTGGAAAGGGTATCTGGACCGGAAAGAAAGGCCTGAACAAAAAGGGTGTCGAACTTGTCAATGTTCTTCAACAGGCTGATGCGGATGGTCTTGAACCACGGGAGTACCTGTCCGCAATTCCACAAAACATCCAGAGCCTGACAGGCAAGGACCTGGCTGCTGCTGAATTGTACCTCAGCCAGTCGTTCTGGAAATTCGGCCGTGATTTGTCTGCCGGGCGTACAACACCATCTGTCACGGAACCGGACATTATTATATCGCGGAAAAAGACCGATGTTCAGGGATGGCTCAAACTTGCTTCCAGAAGAGGTCCTGCAAAGGTTATTGCAGAATTGCGGCCACCACATCCCCAATACCATGCGCTTCGCAAACTGTTGGCGTCTTCGAAACCGGGAAGCAGCGAGGCCAGGCTGATCGTTGTGAATATGGAGCGTTGGCGCTGGTTGCCGCGCTCCCTTGGAAAACGCCACATCATGGTGAACCAGGCCGGTTTTGAGATGATGATCTATGATGGTGGCAAGGTGAAAGACAGGCGACGGGTTATTGTCGGCAAACCTTATCATAAGACACCGATGTTCAGTCATGCGCTTGAATATGCCGAGTTCAATCCGACCTGGACTGTTCCGCGCTCGATTGCTGGTAATGAGATGTTGCCGAAACTGCGCAAGGACCCCGGCTATCTGGAGCGCAATAACTACAAGGTATATACAAGCTGGAAAGCGGATGCTCCGGCGATGAACCCGCATTCTGTTGATTGGCATGCGGTTAATGCAAAGAAGTTTCCATACCGGATTGTCCAGCAGCCCGGTAATAACAATGCGCTTGGCCAGGTCAAGTTCATGCTGCCGAACCGCTTGAACATTTACCTTCACGATACGCCGGCAAAAAGCCTGTTTGACCAGAGTGCCCGAGCATTTTCACATGGGTGTATCCGGGTGCACAAGCCGCTGGAGTTCGCCGAACAATTGTTCGGGTCACGCAGCATGAGTCAGGCCAAAATACAGAAAATTCTTACCAATCCTCAAACTCAAAGAGTGAACCTGAAGAAAAAGCTTCCAATACATTTGGCTTACTTCACCGTATGGGTTGATGGCGGCAAGGCGAAGTTTCACAAGGACGTCTATGGCCGCGACAAGCTGGTTGGCAATATCCTTTTTGGACGCGCCTAGAGAAACGGGTGCTCCCCCATACTGTTGCATTTTTGTCATATTTGGCAGAGTATCATGGTTATCAATTGGTTAACCGTGAGTCATGAGCATGGCTGAAAAAGATTTGGAAGCAGTGGACATCGAACGCAAGATACATGATCTTGCAGATGCAATGATGCGCGTCAGGTCAGCACAGGCTGACCGCGATGATGTTATTGTCGAAATGAAAGATGCAAAGTTCAACAGGCTGAAAATCCTGCTTGAAGAGATTGAACCTTTTTTCGATCAAATTCCGGATGACAATGAGCAGTTTGAGTTTGCCGTAACAAACGGGGAAACACCGCGGCTTTGGGTGGACATGACATCTTTTGTGAGAATGGCTGCTGATGGTCGCGAGTACGAGTTTGTAAAAGATACACGTTTGGGGCGGCTAATTCTCGGACGCAGTTCGAACCGTGAAATGATTGGTGAACGCATCACAGAATATGTCGCTGAGCGTCTTCTTGAGCGCGAGCGCATGATTGAAGGCGACTGGATTTCTGCAAAGGCATTGCTGGCAGACACGGAACAAGTTTCCGGTAGGACAGATTCAACTTCTGAAACTGATCAAGTTGAAGAAGCTGTTGAAACCGAAAACAAAAGCGGATCCTCAACTGTCACGAGGGTTTTGATGGTGTTGGCGCTCGCATTGCTGTTTGTTCTTGTAGCGATGGCAACAGACCAGTTGGAGCCGTTGCTAACCTGGTTCCGCACGCTCAACGCTTAAGATTGAAATCTGCTTTTTCCAGTATTTCAACGCCGTGTCCGGCTTCAACCCATCCATATGCTTCATGTTGAACGGACCAGCCGTTATCGCTGCTTTCAATCGTGAAAAGATTATAGCGCCCGGCTGGCCGCTTGCCCCCTTCGCCATTGCCTGCCGCCGGTACGCAAACGACCGGTATTCCGCCGTTTGTACCGTCAATGAAATGCGTTGTAGCCAGATGGGTATGGCCATGCAGAACCAGTTCTGCCCCGTGTTGGGCAATAACGTCTCTGAAGAGATCATCACCGATGAGGCGCTTGTACCACTTTGTTGCGCCTGGAATGGGAGAGTGGTGAATGCAGACAACGCGAAACAGGTTTCTGCTTTTTTCCAGAATTTGTGCGAGTCTTTTTGCCTGGTTTTCCCTGAAGTAACCAGTCGCCATGAACGGGCCGGTTGCTTCTGCTGAGTTGCAGCCGATAATCGCAACATTTCCACGGATACGCAGATAAGGATAATCCTCATCGGATTCTATTGGTACATCGTCGCCTGACATATATGGCTGCCATGTATCAATTGCCTTTTGCAATCCGCCAGGAACATAAGCATCATGATTGCCGCAAACTGCACTGACATTTTCTGGTGTCCCAAGGCTTTGAAGAAACGCCAGCGCATTTTCAAACTCTTCGGGCAACGCCAGGTTCACCAGATCACCGGAAACCATGATGTGATCCGGATTTTTGCCGGGCAAATCTGCCAGCAGTTTCTCCAGATAATTTCCGGTGAGCGAATGTTTACGGTTCCGTTTCCAGTTGAGGTAACCGAGAATACGTTTGCTGGCCAGTTGGGACCAGTCCGGTTCAGGCAATGGCGAGAGATGTATGTCGGAAATATGGGCGAGCTTGAACATGAGTGGTGCTTACTATTCCCTGTCCTTGCCAGCAAGCTTGAATAAAACTTCGATCTGGTTACACAGACGATATGGCCGATAATACAATCATACAAAAACTCATCCATACCTGGTCTTTGTTCAAGCGACCGATGACGCTTGGAGTCCGGGTTCTGGTGGAAAATGAATTGGGGGAAATTCTGCTTGTAAAGCATACCTATGTTTCAGGCTGGTATTTCCCCGGAGGTGGCATTGAAACCCGTGAAACGGCCGAAGATGCTGTACGCAAGGAACTCATGGAGGAAACCAGTATTGAGGTAGAAGGAGATGTTCAGCTTGTTGGTGTTTATCTCAACAATCGCGCCTCGAAACGGGATCATGTTCTACTATACAAATGTGTTGAGTGGTCAGAAATACAAAAGTTCGAACCGAACAGGGAGATCTCCGAGATTGGGTTCTTCCCTGTTGATGCGCTACCGGATGATGTAACGCCTGCAACACGCCGAAGGATTTTGGAAATATACGAGGGAGAGAAGGTCTCCCCCTATTGGTAATTAACCGATTCATAAAAATGACATAGACGTATCCTGCAGGCTGTGATACTGCACGTCTCATTAAATCGAGCGAAAGAAATCATGTCTATTCTTGCGATCAACCGACGACGAAGCATCTTGCGCAGCAAGCGCAATGCAGCAACCGTGTGACCGCAAGCTGATTTCTGCTTCCGGTCAGTCTGATCAAATGCCGGAAGTCAAAGAAATGAATGTCGCTCCAAACACGCTTATCGTAACTGAAAAACCAGAAGATTATCTTGCCGTTGAAAAGCTCGCCGAAGATGCTTTCGGGCCGGGCAGGTTTACACGTACTGCATTCAGACTGCGTGAAGGTGTTCCACGTGAACCCGATCTTTCCTTTGTCACCTGGATGGGTGACATGCCGATTGCCGCCGTAAAACTGACCAAAATTTGGGTTGGTGACAAGGAGGCGCTGTTGCTTGGGCCTCTTGTTGTATCGAAGGAATACAAGAGCAGGGGATACGGTGCCCAGCTGATGGAAACCGCTGTAAATGCTGCAAAATCAGCAGGCCATGACTGTATAATTCTGGTCGGGGACTTGCCTTATTACCAGCGTTTTGGCTTTGAAATCGTCAAACGCGGTACAATTACGTTGCCGGGGCCTGTTGACCCGCAAAGGCTTCTGATTTGCCCGTTAAAAGATGGTGCAGCAGAAAACATGTCCGGAACGGCACGACCCTACTGCTAAGTTAAAAAACGACTAACGTCCTTCGCGGAACCAGGTGCCGGCTAATGCGAGTAGCAGCAGCGAGAGGCCTATCAGTCCGATGAACAGCGGGATATGGAAGACCCCGTTCAGCACACTTGCCTCAGCCCGCGGCAACCCGATCCAGCCATTGCCGTGGGTTGTTGAATTCTGCCCGACCACAACAAGCCGTGGAACGCCAGTCTGGGAAATTCTCGAAACGGAACCGTTCGAAGCTTCTGCAACGGGTTCCAGCAGTTCACCGGTACTGACAACGGCAGCGAGTTCGCGCGGATTGGCAGGGCCGATTTGTGCAAGGGCTGTAAGCTCTTCATTTGATACGCGGTGCAGGCCTATTTCAGAGGCTCTGAATTCTGTTTGCCAGATTCCATCGCCCTTTTCGGAAAATTCGAGTTCAACTGTTTCGCCTGAGGGTGTTTCAACAACTACCTCTTCCGGATTGCTGCCGAGTGTTTGCCTGCTGATCGTCAGCCGGTCACCATCTGCCACTGCAGTGAGACGCTCTTCTTCGAGTTCCGGTTCTTTCATCAACCAGTGCGCAAGCCTGCGCAGCAATTGCACATGCGGGCCACCGCCTTCAAAGCCCCGGGACCAGAGCCAGACATGGTCTGACAGGAACAAAGCCACGCGGCCCTCGTTGTGACGCTGGAGCATCAACAGCGGTTTGTTTTCATCATCGACCATAATGGTTTCGCCCGAAGCCTCATCAACACCGACTGAGCGGAACCACCTGCTCCAGTTGGGGTTTTGCGCATTCCAACCGTCAAGTCCGCGTGTGACGGGGTGTTTCTCTCCTGTTTCTGACAGGCGGGGCACGAAAGGCTCTTCGCGGATGTCGCCATTTGCAAGTGCAGGCAGGACGACATTCAGGGGTGTCGATCCAATGCTCGCAGGTTCGGCATATTCCGGACCTGCAGCAACCAGGACTGCTCCGCCATTCTGAACATAACGCGCAATGTTGTCGAAATAGAGCACAGGCAAAACACCACGGCGCTTGTAGCGGTCAAAGATGATGAGATCGAATTCGTCTATTTTCTGGACGAACAATTCGCGTGTGGGGAAGGCGATCAGTGAAAGCTGGTTGATCGGGGTGCCATCCTGCTTTTCAGGCGGGCGCAGGATTGTAAAATGTACAAGGTCCACCGATGCATCTGATTTTAGAAGGTTCCGCCAGGTACGCTCACCGGCATGGGGTTCGCCTGAAACCAGCAGCACCCGCAAGTTTTCCCGGATGCCGGTCATAATTGAAAATGCCCGGTTGTTTGTCTCCGTAATTTCACCTTCAGCGACATCTGCTTCCAGTTCTATGATGTTCTTGCCGCCATGGGGAACGTCAAAAACGAAGGGAACTTCTTCGCCTGGAAAAACCTGATCCACCGCGACGATTTCTCCGTCAAGACGAATGGTCACCTCGACAGAAGAAGTGGTATCAAAACCTGTTTCCTCAACCTGATAAACCAGTTCCTGGGTTTCGCCCACTACGCCGAAACGTGGTGCATTTTTGAGTATGATGCGGCGATCTTTTTCATTTTCAGAGCCTGTAACGAGCACATGTAACGGGCCCGGCAGTCCGGCTTTAGATGCATCGGCCGGAATGTCGTGGACTTGCCCGTCTGTCACGAAAATACTTGCACTTAACTGCTCGCTGGGCACATCCTGTACGGCGGTCTCAAGCGCACGGAACAGCGCGGTCGATATATCACTGGTTTTTGATATCTGATCCCGGACACGTATTTCGCGTAGTTCATACCCGTCTAGCCCGGCAATTCTGTCTTTTATGCTCTCAACGGCAGCGGCAGTGGTTTCAGCCCGGTTATCAAGTTTCTGGCTGGTGGTTTCATCGATGACCAGCGGTACAATGGTTGGCAGGCGCGAACGGTCTTCCTGCAGGATTGCAGGATTAAAGAGTGCAAGACCAAAAAGTAGCCCGGCCAGACCCCGGACCCATGCACCTCTGATGCCACGGAAAATTCCATACAGGCAAAATACTGCGACTAGTACGCATAATGTGGTAACCAGCCAGAGCGGCAGTTCGGGAGCAAAGCTGAGGTTCAGGTTTTCCATATGAAATCCCTTATTGTCCTAACCGTTCCAGCAGGGCAGGCAGGTGCACCTGATCTGCCTTGTAGTTTCCGGTGAGGGCATACATCATCAAATTAACACCGGAACGGAACGCATAATTCCGTTGAGCCGGATCCGGTGGCACAGTCGGCAAAAGCGGGCGTAATGTACTATCGACTGCCCAGGCACCTGCGAAATCATTGCTGGTTATGAGAATGGATGAAACGCCATCGCCTGCACGTGCCGGTCTGCCGTCGTCTGTTTCACGGCCTTGGGTTACCTCCACCCATAGATCACCGCCGCTGTACCGCCCGGGAAAATCGTCCAGCAGATAGAAGGCTTTTGTAAGCACATGGTCCGATGGAACCGGTTCAAGCGGTGGAATGTTCAAGCTCGACAGCATCAGTTGAAGGGTTTGTGATGCAGGTGATCCTGAGGTTCCGCCAAGAACACCTGAAATCTGGTCGCGGGTGTCGAACAGGATGCTGCCTCCCTGTTTCATGAAAGCGTCAACCCGCGCCATGGTCGCTTCGTCGGGAAGCGCTGCCCTTGTGTCCACAGGCCAGTAGATCAGCGAATAGAAAGAAAGTTCGTCCGTTGACATGTCGAGGCCAACAGGTTCGCCGGGTTCGAGCGCAGTTCTGCTGGAGATGAAGCGTGTCAGTCCGCGCATGCCGGCTTCACTGATCTGGTCCACATCGTCAACACCTGTGATGACATAGGCAAGCCGCGTCTGCAGGGCTGCAGAGAAATCAATATCCTGTGCCTTTGTGTCACCACTCGGGACCAGGCTTGCCGAGATGAAAATCAAGCCTGCCAGAACTGCTGCTGACCTAGATGAAACCGACAACCGGCGTCCGAATGCACCAGACATCCAGAGGACGGCCAGGCAATCAAGTAGCAACAGGAAAGCTGCGATCGCGAGCAACCGGCTTTTAAAGGCTATTTCGCGCCCGGTTATATAGGCACGTTCTTCGAAACCTGCATTGAGTGATGAAACATCGAGTGTCTTCAGTGTTTCGTTTTCGTTGAACAGGTTTAGGGCGCGAACACCATCTTCGGTTCCGTAAAAACCAGGTGGGTTTTTGTGGGTTACAGCCGGTATTGATGCGCCCTGAATTATAAGAGGTTGAGTATCTTCACCAGGTGCGGTGAATGCCCCTTGCCCGTCGAGCAGTTTAAGCGGTGGCAGCACAAGTGCTTCGTCAGAGGTGCCACCGGCTTTGCCTGAGTTTGCGAGATTTACGGTTCTGCGTAGCATTTCAACAAAAGTCCCTGACAGTGGCAGGTTTGACCAGTCCGAATCAGTGCCCACATGATACAGTACCAGCCATCCCGCACCACTTTGCTCGGCCGTTACCAGTGGTGTTCCGTCTTCAAGCCGCGACCATGTTTTCCTGTCGAGTTCAGATTCCTGCAGTGCCAAAAGCTGTTTCTGGATCAGAACATCCCTTGGTGGTTCAATGCCGGAGAACGGACTGTCACGGTCAAATGCAGCAAGCGGTTTGGGTGTCTCCCACGAAAGAGCGCCTCCAAGGCTGCGGTCGCCAGGCCTGATTTCAACGGGTAAGAGTTCATTGTCCGGTGAAGCACCCAACCGTGGTCCGGCGAAGCGCACGAGCATGCCGCCTTTTTCGATCCAGTCTGTTAATGCCCCGACGGCCCTTTCTGGTAATGTGCCGACATCCGCCATGATGATGACCGAGACGCCTTGATTAATCAGGTCCGGTACCGAGGCAGATATATTTGCGTCGCTGGAGCGACGGATGTCGGAAAAAGGTTCAAGTGCTCTGGAGATGTAATAGAGCGGTGAGAGCAGGGGCTGGGACTGATCAAACGTTTCCCCGGAAATCAGGCCCACAAGCCGACGACGGTTGTTTTCGTCCAGAAGCCTGACAGCGCCAGCGTTTGAAGCGTTTTCTATTTCCAGTTTTGTGAACTGGTTGCGAAGTTCAACCGGCTGGTCAAACACAAATTCCTTCTCTGTTTCCCCAGCCGCGAACTCAAGTCTGCTGCGGGACAAAATCAGGTTGTTTTCATCGCGGGCCACCACTTCAAGCTGGGTTGCAATTGAAGAATCCGGCCTGACAACGGTTCCGGTCAATTCTGACGGATCGTTTTGGACCTGGCCGATGATCGCAAGTTGTGATGTATTAGGCCGATAGATGACAAGGTTTTGCGACGTTTGCGAAAGCATGTCTGCAAATGAACCTGTCGTTTCTCTTTCAAGTCCGTCCGAAAGCCAGTTTATCTGCCCAGGTAAAATGTTTTGTGCATAGGCGTTTATACGGGTTGCTGTAGCCTGATGCGCCGGGCGCATGGGCATTGCCTCACTTGCCTGCAGAAGGGCGGTGGCTTCCTGTGGAGTCATCGGAAGACCGGACCAGCTTTCGCGACCGGTAGTGCTTTCAAGAATAACCGTCCGGCCAGCCTGTTCTGCCTCTCCAATAATGGCGAGTGCTGTATCACGACGTTGTTCCCAGTCTTTTGCGGACGCCCACCCGTCATCCATGACTATCATCACAGGGCCATCACCGGCGAGACTTGAATCTTCAGGATTGAGAACCGGTCCTGCCATTGCAATGATGACCAGAGCCGCCATGAGCAGCCTTAGCAGGGTTAGCCACCACGGGCTTTGTGCTGGCGTTTCTTCCTTTTCCCGGAGACGGGCAAGAATGCGGGTCGGAGGGAATGTCTCTTCCTGCGGGCGGGGTGGTGTCAATCGCAACAACCACCAGATCACGGGCAATGAAATCAGGCCCAGGAGAATCCATGGGGACGTGAAGGCGAGAGGCAGACCGAACATCGATTACTTCCTCTCGCTCAAATGGGTATGGAGTGAAACCAGTGCCTGGGAAGCAAGCCGGTCCGTGTGATGGCGGATATAACTCCAGCCCAGTGAATTCACTGTTTGCCGCATGGCTGCTGTTCTGGTAGCAAGCTCGCGCTCATATTCCGATTTCAAGGTCTCGGCATTGCCTGCGGTGAATTTCATGCCTGATTCAGGGTCTTGGAACTCGACCCTGCCGCGATACGGAAACACCTCTTCAACCGGATCAATCATCTGAACCACGTGGCCACGCGCGCCCTGCTTGAACAGTCCGGTCAGTTGTTCTTCAATCTCGTCTACAGGGTCGAGAAAGTCGCTGAAGATGATCAGGTCGCTTTGACTGCCAAGGTCAGCGCGCTTCGGAAAACTGCTTTGTGGTTCTGCCAGTATCAAGGCTTCTGCCAGCTTTTCTGCGGCGTTGCGGCTCAGTATCGGCTTTGTAAGCCCAAGCCATCCGACCCGTTCACCACTGCGTGCAAGCAGTTCGGCTATTGCAAATGCCAGCACCAATGATCTGGACTGTTTGGAAACAATCGCAGCCTCTGACTTGAAGAGCATGGAGGCAGACTCATCCACCCACAACCAGATCGTGTGTGCAGCCTGCCATTCCTTGTCCTGAACATAAATATGGGTATCGTCACGTGCTGACCGTCGCCAGTCGATCCGGGACATGTTTTCGCCGGGCACGTAGGGACGGAATTGCCAGAAGTTTTCACCAATCCCGCGCTTGCGTCTTCCATGCCATCCGGAGAAAACAGTATTGGCAACCCGGCGTGCTTCTACCAGCAAATCCGGAATAAGACTTGCGCGTGCACGCGCCCGCTCCATTGTGTCGCGGCCGGTTTCCCTTTTGGCTATGGCGCCAATGGATACCATCAGCCGATTTTCTCCTTGAGCGTTGCAATCACATCGCGAACCGTAATGTTTTCTGCCCGTGCTGCAAATGAGAGCTGCATCCTGTGTTGCAGAATGGGTTCAGCCAATGCGATGACATCATCCACGGATGGTGCCAGACGCCCATCCAGCATTGCACGTGCCCTGACGGTCAGCATCAATGCCTGAGACGCACGCGGTCCCGGACCCCAGGAAATGAAATCCACGATTTCATCTGCCTTGCTGTCCGGACGTGCAGACCGGACCAGTTCCAGAATTGCTTCGACAACGCTTTCACCAACCGGGATGCGGCGTACCAGTTGTTGCAACTCCTGCAGGCGTTTGCCGTCCATTGCTGATTTTGCCGTTTGTTCAAACACACCAGTCGTTTCAAACAGGATGCGGCGTTCAGCCTCAATGTCAGGATAATGGACATCAATCTGCATCAGGAACCGGTCAAGCTGGGCTTCGGGAAGAGGATATGTTCCTTCCTGCTCGAGCGGGTTCTGGGTTGCCAGCACATGGAACGGTGAGGGCAGGTCGTAACGCTGTCCCGCAATGGTGACATGGTATTCCTGCATCGACTGAAGCAGTGCCGCCTGGGTGCGCGGGCTAGCGCGGTTGATTTCATCTGCCATCAACAATTGTGCGAATACCGGCCCCTTCATGAAACGGAAAGAGCGGTCGCCTTTTTCATCCTGATGCAGGATTTCAGACCCGAGAATGTCTGAGGGCATCAGGTCGGGTGTGAACTGTATCCGGCTGTCCTCAAGCCCCAAAACGGTTCCAAGCGTTTCAACCAGCTTGGTTTTGGCCAGGCCGGGAAGGCCAACCAGCAGCGCATGGCCACCAGAGAGAATGGTGATCAGGGAATTGTCGACAACTGATTCCTGACCGAAAATGATCTTGCCGACGTTCCGTTTTATCTTTTTGAAATCATCAATGGCTTTCTCAGCCATTTCGATAACTTCTTTTTCCTGGGATTTGCTAATCTTCTTGTCAATGGCGCTCATTAAATACTCCGCGGGCGAAACATGGATGGCAATTCAAATCAAATCGCTAATGGGAAATTCGTTGTTTTCTCCTATAACATGGTAATGGGCTATTGTGTGACTTCAAGGTAAAGAATCACAAACAGTTTAGTGAACCTTAACTCAGTGTGATACGGAAAGTGGAATGTCAGAAATTGAAGACAATCCGGTTGCAAAAGGCCTGAGCGGTCTGGAATCGCTCATTTCGCGCGCTGGCGGGAAGGGCAAGGGCCTGCCGCCGGTCGATAAATGGAACCCGGACTTCTGTGGCGACCTGGATATGGTGATCAAGGCTGATGGCACGTGGTTTTACATGGGAACACCGATTGGCCGTCATGCACTTGTAAAACTGTTTTCAAGCGTTCTGCGCAAGGATGAGGACGGAAAAACCTATCTCATTACGCCGGTTGAGAAGGTCGGTATCACGGTTGAAGATGCACATTTCATTATTGTGGAAATGAATGCACATGAAAAAGCTGGTGAGCAGGTCATCACGTTCCGCACCAACATGGATGATGTCTTTGAAGCCGGACCGGACAATCCGCTCCGTTTTGTTACGGTCAAGAGCAATGAAGGTGTAAAACCCTACGTGCTTGTGCGTGGCAGGCTTGAAGGAGTGCTTGCCCGCTCTGTCATGTATGAACTGATTGCCCACGGTGAAGAGGTGGACGTAAACGGTCAGTTGATGTTTTCAATCCGCAGCAATGGTATCACGTTTCCGATCATGCCTGCGGATGAGCTGGCGCGCAGAAGCGCGGAGTGATTTCGTCCATGCTTGCCGGTATCCAGCAATACAATTTTGCAACGCTTCGCAGTCGGGTGGCAAGAAATGCACCGATTTGGCAATCTGAAATCGATGGTGACTATACCCTCAATCCCGGCACGCAGGATTTCATTGTAAGCAATGCGCTCAAGGATGCAGCAGTATTGATCGGATTTATCGAACGCGACGGCGAAGCCAATGTCATCCTGACCAAACGCACGGAGAACCTGTCAAACCACTCCGGCCAGATCGCTTTTCCGGGCGGCAAGATTGATGCGTCTGATACCTCGCCGGAAGCTGCCGCCTTGCGCGAGGCATGGGAGGAAATCGGTCTTGATATCAATGAGGTGGAAGTTCTGGGGTGCCTGCCGCATTACCATTCCGGGTCTGGTTTCAGGATAAGTCCGGTACTGGGGCTGGTTTCACCCGATGCTGACTTTGAAATCAATACGGATGAAGTTGAATACATGTTTGAAGTACCTTTGTCGTTTCTGATGAACCCGCAAAATCATGTGACCGCTTCGAAGTTTTTCAGAGGCGCGCACAGGCACTATTACGAGATGCCCTATCAGGATCATTACATTTGGGGTGTTACTGCCGGGATGATCCGTGTTCTCTATAACAGGGTTTTCAGCAATGAAACCGCTTGAGAATGTTCTTATCCAGGAGGACTGGTTGCAGGAAGCCAGTCTTCAGAAACTGTTCGACATTCTGACAGCGGATGGCGGTGAAACGATGGTAGCGGGAGGTGCAGTCCGAAATGCGCTGATGGGCGAGCCTGTTGCAGATGTTGATCTTTGCACAACGCTGCTGCCGCAAGAAGTGACTGCACGTCTGGAACGGGCAGGGGAAAAAGCGGTGCCAACCGGCATCGATCACGGAACCATAACGGCGATTATTGATCAGGTGCCATATGAGGTTACGACGCTGCGTGAAGATATCGAAACCGATGGGCGCCATGCAGTTGTGAAATTTGGTACAGACTGGATTGCAGATGCCGGTCGCCGGGATCTGACCATCAACGCGCTCTACTGTGACCGCGAGGGCCAGATTTACGATTTTGTTGATGGCTACAAGGATGTCGGGGAGAAGCATGTCCGCTTCATTGGCGATGCCGGGGAGCGGATCAAGGAGGATTCCTTGCGCATTCTTCGCTTCTTCCGGTTTTTTGCCTGGTATGGCGGTGGTCGGCCGGATGCAGAGGGCCTCAAGGCCTGCAATGCACACAAGAAACTGTTGGGCGGACTATCCGTCGAGCGCGTCTGGATGGAACTCAAGAAACTGCTTGCTGCGCCTGATCCTGGACGGGCCTTGTTGTGGATGCGTACTACGGGGATTCTTGGCGGATTGCTGCCTGAAACGGTCAAGTGGGGGATTGATGCCATTCCCGGTCTTGTCCGGCTGGAGCAGGAAGAGCGATGGCAGGCGGATGCGATGCTGCGGTTAATGGCGATGATACGGCCTGACCTTGAAAACGTTCAAGGCCTTGCAAAACGCCTTGCGCTTTCGAATACGGAAAGGGAGCGCCTAGTGGATTGGGCAAAGAGCGCTCCTCCCAAACCGCAAACCGAAAAATCCGAACTGGAAAAACTGCTTTACCGCGGATCGCAACAAGGCATGCTGGATGCAATGAAACTTGAAGTGGTTCACCTGCGCAACCGGGACGATGAAGGTGGCGCTGATGCGATGCTTGTGTTGGTCAACCATGCAACCGAATGGCGAAAGCCGGAATTTCCGGTCAAGGGGCAGGATTTGCTGGATACAGGGTTCGAAGCCGGCCCGAAAATGGGAAAAAAACTGGCAGAGCTGGAAGAGAAGTGGCTGGAAAGCGGGTTTGAGTTAGGGAAGGGCGAGTTGCTTGAGTGACAGTGTGGCACGTATGTGGGACAAAACTGTCAATGCTGTTAGGCGAGTCACCGCTGATTGATTATGCAAGGGCTAAATTCT
>JBCCYR010000002.1:0-24693 GCA_039189355.1 Pseudomonadota bacterium | reverse complement strand
CGGACAAGGCCAATGATTGCTGATGCGATGTAGAAAAATTGAAGCAGTAAAAAGGCCCATCGTTTGTCCATTACAGCCCATCCGGAAAAGAGCAGAGCTGAAATAAGAAGTAACGTAAAACCCAGAATTTCACTGCCGGTATTGGACGCGATCAACATTGCATAAGCAATGCCCAGCATAGAGCCAGTCGTTTCACATATAGCGATGAGACGTTCTTTTGCCACGGATTACTTCGCCATTTGTACGACTTTTACTACATGTTCCGTACCGGACTGGAACACATCGCGGTTTGACATGTTGGAAATTGCGTCAAAGTTTGCCGCGATTCCATCGGCGTTCCTGTCTTCTTCGGCGAGATGCATGCCGGCACTTTCGCTGATCTCAAGTGTTGCATAACTTCCCGCACCGGCAAACATAACAGTGCGATTAGGCGCCTCTCTTGAAACGAGGAATACAGCCGCAGGCGTCACGTATTTGGGATCAAGTTTGGCAAGCATGTCTTCGGTTAAAATGTCTTCAGTCATGCGGGTTGCCGCGGTCGGTGAGATACAGTTGACCTGAATGTTGTTTTTTGCACCTTCAATGCAAAGCGTGTTCATGAAGCCAACCAGCCCCAACTTCGCGGCACCATAATTTGCCTGACCAAAGTTTCCGTAAATGCCGGAAGTGGAGGTGGTCATGAGAATACGGCCGTAATTCTGCTCTTTCATCTGGTTCCAGACAGCGCGGGAACAGTTGGCAGAACCGTTCAGGTGAACATCAATCACCATATTCCAGTTGTCGATTTCCATTTTGCCGAAAGATTTGTCGCGCAAGATGCCGGCATTGTTGATCAGCACGTCAACACGTCCGCATTTTGCGAGTGTATCCTCAACCATTTTTTCGCAATCGGCAAAGTTTGCGACATTGGCACCATTGGCCATCGCTTCGCCACCTGCATCAATGATTTCTTGCGCAACCTTTTCTGCCGGTCCCAATTCACCTCCGGTACCGTCACGCGCACCACCAAAATCATTGACGACAACTTTTGCGCCGCGCCGTCCGAGTTCGAGCGCATGACTGCGGCCCAAGCCATTACCCGCTCCGGTGACGATTGCCACCTGTCCTTCAAATGAAATGGTCATGTAATTATCCTTGTATGATTGTCAGCCCGAGCCACTCGGCAATGAGGGCTGGCTTGTCACTGTTTTCAATTTCAACCGATACCTCATAACGCGTGAGATATTGCCCGGTCTCGCGTTCGGTGACTTCAGCCACTTTCATGTTCCCGCGGACCCGTGCACCGGATGGAACAGGGTTCAGAAAACGTACTTTCTCAAAGCCGTAATTGATGGCCATGACCGCACCCTCAATGCGAGGCATCGTTGTTTCCGCAAAATGTGAGAGGAGTGAAAGTGAGAGAAAACCATGCGCAATAGTGCCGCCGAATGGTGTCATCTTCGCCATTTTTTCATCGACATGAATGAACTGGTGATCGTAGGTTGCGTCTGCGAACTTGTTGATCAGCTCCTGATCAACAGTTATCCAGTCCGATGTCCGTTCAAGTGAGCCTGCCTGCGATATGTATTCGTCGATTTTCATCTTGCTCATGGTTTACTCCTGACCTCCAAATAATTCTTTTCTTGGGCTTACGTGTAATCCGCCATCAAGCGGCAAGATTGCGCCCGTGATATAGGCTCCACCTCGACCGCAGAGATAAAGGGTTGCGCCTGCAATGTCCTCTGGTGAACCAATCCTGCCCAATGGAACACCAGTGCCAACTTTTGCAGCCTGTTCTTCGGTTGCTGTCGCAAAAGCCGTCATCTTGCTCTGGAAGGGGCCCGGTGCGAATGCGTTGAATGTTATTCTTCGGTCTGCCAGTTCCTTTGCGAGAATTTTGGTCAGGTGATGTACTGCCGCTTTGGAAGCCGAATAGGAATAAGCGCCGTCTCCGATGGGAGAGGTTCCCATGACGGAACCAAGGTTGATGACCCGTGCCGGGTCTTCATCACTGGCTGCCTTTTCCAGAACCGGCAACAGCAGTTTGGTAAGGTGGAAAAGACCGGTGACATTGACATCCAGCACCTTGCTCCAGGCCTGATAAGGGAATTCTTCCAGCGGCACGCCCCAGGTTGTGCCTGCATTGTTGACGAGTATGTTCAGATTATCTGTTCTTGAATTCACCTGCTGAACCAACGCGCTGATGCCTTCTTCACTGCCGACATCGCCTGCAAACCCTTCGGCCTTGCCCCCACCAAGTTGGTTGAGTTCTGCGGCAACCGCCTCACAGGCATCGCCTTTCCGGGAGGCGATCATGACATCGCATCCTGCGCGTATAAGGGCAGTCGCCGTCATGCGGCCAATCCCTGTAGCCGCACCCGTCACAAGTGCTTTTTTCCCTTCCAGCGAGAAGAGTTCCTCAAGGATACTCATTTAATTCCTCCGCAGCCATGCTATGACTGTATTAGTGATTGACACGCTTCCAATTACAATGCTCAAATTTTGACGTTTGCGTAAAGGGAAAATTTCCGGAGAAAGAGATGCTCACCACAAATAATGCAACAGCGATGGACCTCGGCATAACCGAAAAGCTCAAGCCGATTCATGAGCAGGTTGTGAAAATGATCAAGGAGGAAATTCAGCCGCTGGACGAGGAGTTTCAGGCTGAAGTGGAAACAGACGGGCGCTGGCAATATACGTCACGCCAAAAGGAAATCCTGGAAGGTTTGAAGGCAAAAGCCAAAGAACGGGGATTGTGGAATTTCTGGCTGACTGACTCCGACAAGGGCTATGGTCTTACAACAGTTGAATACGCTTACCTTGCAGAAGAAATGGGCAAGTCGCATCTGGCTGCGGAAGTGTTCAACTGCAATGCACCGGATACCGGCAACATGGAAGTGTTCGAACGGTATGGCACTGAAGAACACAAGGAACGCTGGCTTAAGCCGTTGCTTGAAGGGGAAATCCGTTCGGCTTACCTGATGACGGAGCCGGACGTAGCTTCCTCTGACGCAACGAATATTTCAATGGCCTGCGTTCGCGATGGCGATGAGTATGTACTGAACGGCGAGAAGTGGTGGTCTTCGGGTGCAGGCGACCCGCGATGCGCGATCTACATTGTGATGGTGAGTACGCCGGATGAAAACCGTCCGAAGCATCAGCAACACAGCCAGATATTGGTTCCTGCAGATTCTGAAGGCATTACCATCCTCCGCGCCATGGAAGTATACGGCCATGATGATGCACCGCATGGTCATATGCACATCAAGTTCAAGGATGTCCGTATTCCCGTGTCCAACCTTTTGCTTGGAGAGGGTAGGGGATTTGAAATTTCTCAGGGCCGTCTTGGCCCGGGCCGTATCCACCATTGCATGAGGGCAATCGGTCAGGCAGAGCGGGCACTTGAACTCATGTGCCAGCGTTCTGTTCGGCGAACTGCCTTTGGAAAACCGCTCGCCATGCTCGGTGCCAATTTCGACATTATTGCCGATTGCCGTATGGAAATCGAAAAGAACAGACTGCTCTGTCTCAAGGCAGCCTGGATGATGGATCAGGGTGATGCCCGTGAAGCTGCGCCCTGGATCAGTGCGATCAAGGTGTCGGCGCCCTTGATGGCACTCAAGGTTATCGATGAAGCAGTCCAGATGCATGGTGCACAGGGCATCAGCCAGGATTTCAACCTTGCCCGGGCATGGACACATGTGCGGACGTTGCGGCTTGCTGATGGTCCGGATGCGGTTCACCGCCGTCAGGTAGCCCGGGCCGAACTCAAGAAATACACGCAGGAGAAAGTCTGATGAAGGCGGTCGTATGTGAGGAATTTGGCCCGATCGCTGATCTGAAAATTCAGGACATGCCCGATCCCGAGCCAGGCTCCAAGGAGGTTGTGATCGAGGCGGAAGCCATTGGCGTGAATTTCCCTGATGGTCTTCTGGTTCAGGGGCTTTATCAGGTAAAACCGCCCACTCCGTTTGTTCCGGGCATGGAGCTTGCGGGCCGCATTTCTTCTGCTGGTGAAGAATCCGGTTTCAATGCTGGTGACCGGGTTGCTGCGATTACTTCTGTGGGGGCGTACAGTGAAAAGGTCAAAGCACACAAGAATGTGGTCATGCCCATTCCCGAAGGGGCTGATGCTGCAGAAATCACCGCGCTGATGTGCGGTTACGGGACAGCGCACTATGCGCTCAAGCAACGAGGACAGTTAAAACCTGGCGAGACACTGGCTGTTACCGGCGCGTCCGGGCTGACCGGTTTGGCGGCCGTCCAGATTGGCAAGGCCATGGGAGCCAGAGTTGTTGCGATTGCGTCCACGGAAGAAAAGCGAAAAATCTGTTCCGACAATGGTGCGGATGTGACGCTTGGCTATGACAATCTGAAAGATGACCTCAAAGCAGCGATAGATGGCAAAGGTGCAGACGTAATTTTTGAGGTGGTTGGCGGTGACGTGTTCCATGCCTGTTCAAGGGCAATCAACTGGGGCGGACGCTTGCTGGTTATCGGCTTTGCGGACGGCGACATTCCCAAGTTCCCGATCAATCTGGCGTTGGTCAAAGGTTCCAGTCTCGTGGGTGTGTTCTGGGGAGCCTTCACGCAACGCGAACCCGAAGTTTATGCAGACAACATGAAAGAACTGTTTGGATGGTACCAGTCCGGTGCGATCAAACCTTATGTTGAACAGAGGTTTGCACTTGATGAAGCTGTTGCAGCGCTTGAGCACATCCATGCCCGCAAGGCGAGCGGCAAGATTGTACTTGTTCCCTAACCCGAAAGGAAAATACCATGGCCACTGAAAAGATGTTTGGACTGGTCTGCAAACATGACGGTTTTGCCGGGACCATGGAAGGGCCGCACATTGAAAGCCTTGAAACCTGGCTTGATGCGGTTGAGCTTGAAGTTCCGGAACCTGGCGATGGAGAGGCTTTGGTCCGGGTCACTATGTCCAGCATCAATCCATCCGACCTTCATTTCATCAAGGGCGAATACGGTATCCCAAGGCGTTCCGGTGTTCCGGCGGGGTTCGAAGCGGTTGGCGAAGTTGTAAAAGCCGGCAAGGGCGGGGAAGGGCTTGTTGGCAAGCGGGTTGGTTTCTTTGCCTCCGGTTCGGGTGCTTGGGCAGATTATGCCATTGCCGATATACGCACCTGTGTCCCGGTAATGGATGGCGTTCGGGATGAGGATGCTGCTGCCTTGCTGGTAAATCCGATGACCGCAATCGCAATGTATGAAGAAGCAATAGCGGATGGAAATGAGTGTTTCATCATGACTGCTGCCGCAAGCCAGCTCTGCAAGCTTATCGCCGGATTGGCAAAAGAAGACGCTAAAGATGTCATTTCCATAGTCCGCCGCGATAAGCAAATTGAACCTCTCAAGGAATACGGTTCAACCCATGTGCTGAATTGCAAATCGGGGAGCTTTCAGAAAGATATTGGCGCATTGATCAATGAGAAAAAACCGCGTGTCATGCTTGACGCTGTAGCGGATCAGATTTCGTCAGATATCTTTGCCGCCATGCCACGCCATGCACGATGGATTATTTATGGCAAGTTGTCGCCTGAGCCCCCGGTACTCACACAGCCCGGGCAATTCATCTTCATGAACAAGCGTGTTGAGGGTTTCTGGCTTACCCAGTGGATGAAGGACAAGCCAGTTGATGTTCAAATGAAAGCCGGAATGAAAGTTCAGCAGATGTTTGCGTCCGGCAATTGGAAAACAGATGTTGCGGAAGTGATTTCCCTGCGTGATGCGCATGCAAAGCTTCCTGATGCGCTGTCCGGAGCCAATACCGGAAAGGTTATGCTGGTTCCCTAAAACCAGATGACAGGCTTTAAATGCCTGTAACCCGTTCAGTTGGAATCGGTTGTGGAGAGGGTGTGGCAGGTTTCGGTTTCGGCCTCCATGGTGTCTTCTTGAGCCAGCCAACCATATAGGCAACGCCGATCAGGATGAGGATCCCTGTTCCATTTACGAGGATCATTTTTGTCCAGCTTTTGCCGATGATATCAAGAATGAAACCGCAGAAGCGTGAGAGCACGATGCTGGTTAGAAAAACGGCGAGGGATTGCTGGCCGACCTTGTGCACGATCTTGACAAAATTGCGTCCGATCGCACCTCTGAAGTCAAGGTTTTTACCGCCTTCGCCAGCCAATGCCCAGAAAACATAAGCAAGAAACATAAAGTGCATGTAGCGCAGGATGCCAACATCACTTTTTTCCATGAAATCCCAGAAGTTGATGCGGGCTACTTGGAATATGGTGAATGGTTCCAGGTTTTCATATTTCTCAAAGAAAGGTGCCCGGATCATTTCAGAGAGGGTTGTTACGCCAAACAGGGAGCGTGCAGCTTCCTGGGACAGAACAACGTTGTCGACGCGGTTGTAAACTCCCCAGAAAGAAAACGGCACATAAAACAGCACGATCAAGGCTGCAATAATCACCAGACTTACCTTGATTGGCGGCCTTGGCAGCCAACCCATCATGAAGGAAAATCCGGTGAAAAATACAAGCTGCCAGCCGAACGGATTAAAGAACCATGTGCGGTTGCTCCAGGGTTCGGCAGGCAGATTAATGCCTTGGGAAAAGCCCAGGAGGTATGCAGCCCAGTCCTGTGCTGCCAACCAAACCAGTACGATAAAGCCCATTGCAACCCATTTGTTGGTCAGCATCTTGATGCCCATGACTATGGGAATCATGGCCAGCACGACGATGTACATGGGTAGAATGTCAAAAAGGTTTGGAACCCAGGTGAGGGTCATGAGGCCAGCGAAGTTTTGTGCAGCCGTTGTGCCTGCAACGCCGTCCATTCCGTTTGTCGGCTGGAAAACATGAATGATGTTAAGGCGACCAATATAGTTCCAGGGTTCAGGTTCTGTGCAAAAGCGTTCTGCGTTGTATTCGCATAGAGCACCCGTTGCTGCGATCTGGGACTGGAAGATGACGAGCAAGAGAGTCGCAAAAAACAGTCCTATGTGTGCCCAATAAACCTGCCACATGCGGTGAACAATCCGGATGGCGCCCATCAGCCAGCTTGTGTCCGAGAAGATTTTACCGAATGCAATTGCTGAAGCCATGCCGGAGCAGAATACGAAAATCTCGGTTGCATCTGAAAATCCGAAACGGGCCGGAATATAAAGGGTAAACCAGTTACCCGGCATGTGTGCCATGAAAATAATGAACATCCCGATGCCCCGGAAGAAATCCAGTCTCGGATCCCGTTTCCGTGCCGGGGATGGCGGGTTCAGGTTTTCAGGTTTCTGGTTCACAGCATTAACGCATTCTGAAATCTGGTTTCCCAAACCGGAAACCAATATGAAAGTTATGAAATTGGTAGTGTGCCGTTATCAGGCGGCACCATATGATTCAATTACGTTTCCTTCGCGACCAAGTGCAGTATCGATCATTGCCCAACGGCTGTTGGAATATCCATCACGATGGCCCCGGTGCAAGTCCCGTTCGCGCAGCAGGTTTTTTGCCTGGGCAGTCAACCCGCCCCGCAACGCTGCTTCAATACCCAGGCGCTCGAATATGTCACGCTGTGCATGACTGCCGCCGATATCCTGCAGTTGAGGTTTGGCTTTTGAAAGACATTCGTAAGCGAGTGTGAAATCATGATCGCGAAAAGCTTCCAGGCCTTCCGCTGCCAAAACGCCAGGGTGTTTGATTGCAGATGTAAATTCACAATGATGACGTTTTTCTGCGCACGAACTCATGCTGGAAAGCAGCAGCGATGCAGCATCAGTTTCCGGTGTTTTGCAAAGTGCCATCATGTAATGAAGATCTGCAAAAGCTACGCAGTTGTCTTGCGTGCGGTTGCTTGAGAGCGTTGCAAGCTCTTCCCATCGATCGCCAGTTTCAACTCCTTCGAATTCGAGCCGTAGCAAAACAGAAGTCGCATTCGATATGTCACGGTAGTCGTCAGTTTTGTCTTTGCGGATGTATTCATCATAAAGCTCCAGAACTTTCTCGTAGTTTCCGAGGTCGAGATGCATAAGTGCGATATGCCACCAGACGTGGTAGCGGAAGTTGTTGCAGTGTTCCCAGGCAGCATCCTTGCCGTCGATCCATTCAAGGCCTTCTTTGGCCCGGCCGGTCATGTCAAACACATGAGTGATTGCATGCAGGCCCCATGCATCATCAGGGGCGATTTCCAACGCCTTGCGGCCACGCTTTTCAGCAAGCTCATAGTCGCCGGTTTCTTCAAGGGTGAATGAGTAACAGCCGTGGAAATATCCTTCTGCCTTGTGCCCACCATAGACATGCATGATGTTTTCAAGGGATGTGCGCATGCCAGCAAGGTCGCCAAGCATAAACCGGATTGCATGGCTCATTTTCATCGCAAGGGGATCATGCGGCCATTTCGAAAGGATTTGTTCCATTTCATGAATGGATTGTGTCGGCTTGCCCTCAATCCATGCGCCAAGCGCATTGATATAATGGCGTTCGCGCTGGGTAACCGGATTTTGCCGGTCGCTGTCGAGTGCTGCCTTGTGTGCCGCATTGACAGCCTTGTCCAGTTCACGGCGGCCCAGCAACAGACTGAAAAGCCCTTTGCTTGCCTGAGCAATTGCGAATTGGGGATCAAGCTTGATTGTTTCGACAAGATCAGGCCCGGTGGAGCCAGCATGGGAAAGAAAACCCTTCAGGGTCTTGTTCCATGTGTCGAGGGCGGCATTGTCAGATACGGTTACATCGCATCCATACATGTCTTGTTTGATCATATGTTTGATCCTTGGTCTGCGCCCTGAGTTATTATCCTGAATTTGGCGCAAATATGCCCATTAACAATATGCATTAGAAGTCACACCCTTTGCGGTTCAATCAAACAATGGTGAAGTGGGAATATTCCCTGATCACAACGAGTTGATCCGTCTTTCTCACATGATCATGTTTGAGTTCTCGAGTTATATCCCTACTATCCGAATGTTCCTGAATGCATTCTGAATAGCAATACGCAAAGGTGATATCCGATGACTGCGATGGCTGAAACTTCTCCCAGACCTGTGCAGAACCTGCCTGTCATTGGTGCGTCACTTGTTTTGACTACATTGGTTCTGACAGCCTGGAACATCGCCGGGCAAACCCAGGCGCTTGCCATATTGATTGGCGCACTCGCAGGCTTTGCGCTTTATCATGCCTCGTTCGGGTTTACGGCTGCATGGCGACGCATTTTCGCCGAGGGCAGGGGTGTGGGCTTGCGTTACCAGTTTCTGCTGATTGTTCTGACCTGTGCGGTTTCGTTTCCGCTAATAGCCTATACTGACGCGCGCGGATTTGTCCTGCCGGTCAGCATGGGCATGCTCTTTGGGTCTTTCATCTTCGGTTTCGGGATGCAGTTTGGTGGTGGATGCGGCTCAGGCACCCTGTTTGTTGCCGGTGGCGGATCAACGCGCATGTGTATCACGCTGCTGTTCTTTGTAATCGGTTCTGTAATCGGCACAGCGCACGTGCCTTGGTGGAACTCAATCGCGTTTCCCGAACCCGTTCAAAACACTTTTGGTGTTGGTGACAGATTCAGCTACGGCATGATCAACAATCTTGGACCTGTGACAGCGTTTTTTGTGCTGGCATGCATTCTGGGCGCAATCGCATTGCTAAGTGTCTGGTATGAAAAACGCACCCATGGCGATCTGGAAGCACCGCGCAAGACAGTGTCTTTCATCCAGGGACCTTGGTCGCCGCTCGCAGGAGCAATCGCCCTGGCTGTTGTGGGGATACTGACCTTGGTGGTTGTCGGAAGACCCTAGGGTGTAACCTGGGCTTTCGCGCTATGGGGAGCCAAAGGTGCGGAACTGGTTGGGATAGATATTTTAAGCTGGCCATACTGGACAGGATGGAGGGCAACGGCAATCGAAAATACCGTATTCAAGGATACGACTTCTGTCATGAATTTCGGAATAATTGCCGGGGCATTGGCTGCTGCCGGGCTGGCGGCAAAGTTCAAACCGCTGTGGTCCTTGTCCCGCGTTGAGATAAGCACTGCTATCCTTGGCGGTCTGTTGATGGGATACGGAGCACGGCTTGCATATGGCTGCAATATCGGTGCCTACCTTGGAGGGCTTGTATCCGGGAGCGTGCATGGTTGGGCTTGGGCAGTAATGGCTTTTATCGGCAGTTGTTTTGCCGTGATGATGAAAAGAAGACTTGGGATTTAAACCTGACAGGGAGAATTGAAAATGAGGAACATAGTCTTGGGAATTGTGCTGGGCGTCTGCCTGGTTCTTACAATCGTTTCAGGCGCTTTTGCCGGAACGGAAAAAGCGCTCAAGCGGGATGGCTGGATCACGCATGAAACGGATATTCCGTATGCAGAGTTGTTCCCACGGCTGAAAGAGGCAATCAAGACAACCCCCTTGCGCCAGATTACAACCGCCAGTGCATCAGCCGGTGCAAAAGGGCGTGGCCTTACCATTGCGGGGAACCGTGTTGTCGGTGTCTATAACAATTTCTTTGCGGTTCGCATGCTGGAAGCAAGTATTGCCGCAGGCATTGAAGCGCCCTTGCGTTTTTACCTTACCGAGCGTCCTCGCGGTGGTTCGAACATTACCTACAAAATTCCGACAGAAGTGTTCAGACCTTATTTTGATGAGGGCGGCAAGGACCTCAAAGACATGGCCAAGGAACTTGATGGCCTGATGGACACAATCGCCAAAGAAACTATCAAGTAAGGCAGTTTCATTAATTTGTAGAAGAGCAATTGTTCTGTTTGGCGTTCTATTGCGCTTCTTTCAATGGTGCATCTTGAACCGCGAGTTATGAGCCTGGTGTTTTCTTCACCCATTCTGACCCGCGTTCATGTGTCATTTCAAATTTGAATTTATTCACTTTCCATCCATCGTTCGTTCGAACGAACCCGTGCGTGTACACACCCCAAACTTCCCACAATTCACCTGATCCATCCGGTGCGCCGGGTAATTTATTCCAAGCATATCCATTGGAAACTGCGGTGGCATTGTCACCATCAATTTTAATGATTGCTGCACCACGCATGTGCAGACTTTCCTTGTTGCCTTTCAGGTTGGAAGCCCACCCTTCCAATAAGGCGTCCGACGGAATAGATGCCGGTTCACCGCCGAAAATGCTTGTGAAGTCGACACTTATTTGGTCTGTAAAGAACAGACGCGCGTGCTTCCAGTCTTTTCGATCCACAGCTTGCTCAATTTGCGCGGGGATTTCAGCAAGCAACATTTTGTCGTGTAGTTCATTTGTTTTTGGTGCAGCAAACAAGGATGTAACCGTCATGAACGTTATGAGTATGGATGTCAGAAAACTCTTCATTGGCATGATCCTTTGTTAGTAAAAAACAGATGTTGTTTAAAATAGGCTCACATCTTGAAAAGCAAACACGTTCACCGGGCGTCTTGCGATGGTTTTTGGAGAGTGGTTACAAAACATAAGCCATGAACAGGCAAAAACAGCCATTAAACAAACCATCAATTGAATACTCAATCTGCCTAGTTTGCGGTTTTGCCTTATTTCGCTGAATGTTTGACAAACGGTATTACAATCAAGCTCCAGCCAAGCAGTCCCTGGCTATGGGCTGACAGGTTATGCGGTCCCTGAAAGAACAGGTATTGCAATGCAACCACCGGACTTTCAGGCGGCCAGATTACCCACTGTAATGGCAAGTCCGGGAAAATCATCCGGTAATACATGTAATAAACCTGCGGCGACAGCCATACGAACAACCAGAGTAGAAATAACGCAGCAGGTATCTTGATCCAGACAGCCCTTTTTGCAAGCAACGACCTGGCTGCAAAAAGCATCACAATGAAGAGTGTTGTACTGATGCAAACGAGGCCAACCTGACCCCACTGGGATAGATCGAAAAAAGAATCCTGATTGTACATCCGGGTAGTCTAAATCAAATTTGTAGAGTTTGGGAGTTTTGTTCCGGAACGCCGTTTCAATATAAAAACCGCCCCGGAAGGCGGTTTAATTGTTCATGCGGTCTATGCCTTATTTCAAAGGAGCTACTGCAAGAATGACTGTGAACTTTTCGCAGTAGATATACAGTTCGTCATATTTGTCTGTGTCGACGCTTGCAGGAACTTCAAATGTTGCAGCACCTTTCTTGACGGTCAGCTTGTCGTGAATTTTGGAACCTTTTGCGTATTTCTCACCATTCCCGAAACCGATTTTGATGTCTGGCGGGTTCTTGGTTGGGTCAAATACATAGTTGTCACTCAGCACAACCTTTGTTTTACCGTCTGCTTTCTTTACCTTAACGGTACCGGAAACATTATAGCCGCGGCGACCTGACAGGGTGCCTTTGCGTGCCTTTGAACCTGCAAGAGAAGGCGTTGTTGTACCGAGTGCAATTGTGGAAGCAGCGGCCAGTGTCAGCCCTGCGAATTGACGACGTGTAATGTCCATGAGTCTATCCTTAGTAGGTTACGCAAGACAGTCATGTAGACTTTTTGTATTTATTGCCAGCGTTTGACCCGTAACAAATGTACACGTCAAGTTGAGCGCTTCTAACGGCAAAATCACATAGTTGTGTCAGCGATGGATCATTATGCGTCAGAACTTGCCGTCATAACTCTTGCGGCCAATACGGCAAGCAAGGACTGTAAAGCAATCGCGTTCAAGAGCTTCTTCGGCTTCCCGTTTCAGGCTTTCTGAATCATCAACCCAAACGCCAACGCCGCCAAGGGCATTGGCAACAGATGGAAAGTCCGAACCAGTGAAATCAACGCCGAGATTGGGCCGCTGGGAAGCACGTTGTTTCATCTCGATCAGTGTCAGGCTTTCATCCACCAAAACGCAGATAATAATCGGGATGTTGTGTTCGCGCAGAGTGGCGAGTTCTCCGAGACCCATTTCAAGACCTGCATCTCCCACAAATGCGATGACGGGTGTATCGGGACTGGCTTGTTTGTAACCTGCGGCAAGAGGCACCGCACAGGCCATGGTGCAAAGAGCAGAAGACTGCAAGAGGCCACGAGGGTGATGGCAGGGCCACATCTGGCTCAGCAGGATACGATGCGCACCACTGTCTGCTGTCGCAACCGTATCATCCGGTAGCGCTTCCCGCAGGACGGAAAACACCCGGTCAGGGCCGAACTCAGATTCTGCGGCAAATGTATTCCAGAATTCTTGTCGTGCCTTTGCAGCTTCTTTGGCAATTTGCGTCCGTGTCTGTTCCATCTTTTCAGACATCGCATTTAACGTGGGAACCACGGATGCACGGATCGTATGGCTTACATGATGCATGCCATGGGTGCGCAAAATTGGCGTGATTTCTATTACTGTTTTGTCCGTGCCCCAAGGATTGCGCCAACCGATGCGCATTTCGATCGGGTCATAACCTACAAGGAAAATGCAGTCTGACTTTTCCAGTAGTGGCAGAAGAATTTTATCAGCTTTAGGCGAAAGGCCCGCGCCGCCGATATTAAGCTGATCATTCTCATTAATCAGACCTTTGGCCTTATAGGAGGCGATCACCGGGATATTGTGCTTTTGGCAAAACCCGGTAATTGTTGGACCTGCCAGTTCATTGACTGCATCAACGCCCAGGATTGCGACAGGATTTTTTGCTTTTTCAAGCAGCGCGCAGGCTTCGTCAAAAGTGGCATCCTGTGTCGGTTGCAAAACGGGTGCCGGTGACGGACCAACGGACAGGGTTTCAGTCGATTGTGCTTCTGCAACAGAAACAGGAATGTCGAGATGAACCGGTCCTGCTTGCGGTTCCATTGCAATGGAAACCGCTTTTTGTGCAATCAGACCACAGGTGGATGTTGTTCCGGTAAACGTTGCTTTGGTGATTTCCTCAAGCATTTTGCGGTGGTCGAATACTTGGTGCGTATAGCTTTCCGCTTCTGCTGTATCAACGCAGCCGGTCACAAAGATCAGAGGTACCCGGTCCTGCATTGCATTCGCAACCACGTTGACTGCGTTTGCTACACCTGGTCCAACGGTTGCTACCAGAACTGCTGGATGACCATCTGCATGCCAGCCGCCTTCTGCCATGAAGCCACCGGAATTTTCATGCTTGATCAACAGGAACTCGATACCGGCGCGATCAAAGGCATCGATGATGGCAAGTACTTCGCCACCGGGAATGCCATAGGCGCGTTTGACGCCGTTGGCTGCAAGGGTTTGAGCCAGCATGTCGGCAGCAGTCAGGGTTTCAGACATTCAATAATTCCGTTTGCTTCGAGTTCGTCGAGTTTTGTTTCAACAAGGCCAAGATGTTTGGCAAGCATTTCACGGGTATGTTCCGCCCGCACTGGCGGTGCCTTGGCATAGTTTACCGGTGTTTCACTGAAATTGAGGGGGTTGCCGATGAGGTTAAGGCCGTCATTTCCGGCCAGCCTGTGTTCCATGTTGATCGCCATTTCACGATGCTGCACCTGTGGGTCTGCGAAGGTTTGGGCGACATCGTTTACTGGCCCGCATGGAACGCCTGCCGTCTCCAGTGTTTCAAGCCAATAAGCCGAGGTCTTGTTGGAAGTCTGTTTATCAATCATTGGAATGAGAATGCGGCGATTGCGAACGCGGTCTGCGTTTTTGGCAAAGCGCTCATCCGTTGCAAGCTCAGGGGTGCCGATTATCTCGCACATGCGTTCAAATTGTGCATCGTTTCCGGCGGCAATGATGAAAGCCTGATCGGATGCCTTGAATGTGCCGTAGGGGACAATGGTTGGATGTTCGTTGCCTCTGCGAGGCGGTATTTCACCTGAAACCAGATATCCGGCACCCTGGTTGATGAGCCAGGCTACCTGACAGTCCAGCAGTGAGATGTCGATATGTTGTCCTTTGCCGGAGCCATGTCGTGCATGCAGGGCGGACAGGATGGCCGTTGAGGCGTACATGCCGCACATCACATCCGCGATGCCGACACCACATTTGGTTGGTTCGCCATCTTCTTCATCCGGTTTTCCGGTGAGGCTCATGATCCCGCCCATGCCCTGAATAAGAAAGTCGTATCCGGGGCGTTTGGCGTATGGTCCGGTCATGCCAAATCCGGTAATGGAGCAGTAAATCAGGCCCGGATTGATTGCCGACAGGCTTTCGTAGTCAAGGCCATAGCGAACGAGATCGCCGGCCTTGAAATTCTCAATCAGTACATCGCATTCTTTTGCTAGATCTCGAATGATGCTTTGGCCTTCCGGTTTAGTGAGATCAACAGCAACGGAATTCTTGTTGCGGTTGGCCGAAAGATAATATGCGCTTTCTGTTGTCTCGTTGCCGTCGGTATCTTTCAGGAATGGAGGACCCCAGAAACGGGTATCATCCCCTTTGCCAGGACGTTCTATCTTTATGATTTCTGCGCCCAAATCACCAAACAGCTGGGTACATGTCGGTCCTGCAAGTATTCTGGAAAGGTCAAGTACTTTAAGGCCGACAAGCGGTCCGGGTTTTTGTGAAGAGATGTCGGTCATGAAAAATGCATAGATGAAAACAAAGACAAAACAAAGAGGGTGTTTATCGTCTGACGTGCGCTATATAAAGTCATGAATTATAACTTTAGCATGAAATCATTGTTATCACTTTGACCAAAGTAGCCTTGCTTATCTCAGCATGAGTACGTATTGGAATAAGAACTAATTCAAGCGTTTATGGAACCTGTGTATGAACCTCATCGTCAACAGTGAAACCCTGGAACGTGAGGGCAAATTTTCCCACCCTGAACTGACTGCAAAAGGTGAAAAGCGCGCCAAAGTCGGTCTGGTTAGGCTTTCAACGCTCTGGTTCAATACCGGTACACTTTGCAACCTTGCCTGTCACAACTGCTATATTGAATCCACCCCGAGAAATGACCGTCTTGTTTATCTGACACATGCCGAGGTTCTGGCCTATCTCGATGAGATCCGGGACCAGAAACTGGGCACCAGAGAGATCGGGATTACGGGCGGCGAACCTTTCATGAACCCGGATATCATTCCAATCATGGAAAGCTGTCTGGAGCGCGGGTTTGAACTGCTGGTACTTACCAATGCAATGCGCCCGATGATGAAATGTGAGCATGAATTGCTTCGCCTGAAAGAGGTGTATGGTTCCAGCATGACACTGCGTGTGTCTGTTGATCATTTCAAACGCAGACTTCATGAGGAAGAGCGGGGCCCGAAAAGCTGGATGCCGATGATGCTTGGCCTGAAATGGCTTTCTGACAACAAGTTCAAGATTGATGTTGCAGGCCGGACACGATGGGGCGAGGAAGAGGCTGAATTACGCGATGGGTTTGTAAAATTCTTTACTGAGCATGGCATAGAAATTGATGCGCATGACGGCAAGCAGCTTGTGTTGTTCCCCGAAATGGAGCCAACGGAAGATGTTCCTGAAATTACCACGGCATGCTGGCGAATTCTGAATGTTGATCCATCCGACATGATGTGTGCGTCCTCCCGAATGGTGGTCAAGCACAAGGGGGATGAAAAACCCTCGGTACAAGCTTGTACGCTGCTTGCTTATGATCAGCAGTTCAATCTGGGTACAACCTTGAAAGAGGCAGCCAGACCGGTCGCGCTTAACCACGTGTTTTGCGCAAAGTTTTGTGTGCTCGGTGGTGGCGCATGCAGCGTCAAGGAATAGGGAAACATTAAAACATGCTGTCAATAATCGGGGGAACCGGCCTTTACAATATCGAAGGTCTGGAAACGGTTTCTGAGGTGGAAGTGGATACGCCATTCGGTAAACCTTCATCCGTTTTGAAAACAATGCGGCTTGGTGACCGGGAAATCCTGTTCCTTCCCCGCCATGGATCGGGGCATTCGTTTTTGCCGCATGAAATCAACTATCGCGCAAATATTTATGCCCTCAAACAGGCAGGTGCCCGGATGGTTTTGGGCTTTTCTGCTGTTGGCAGTCTGCGCGAGGAAATTGCACCTGGCGATTTCTCCATTCCCTCCCAGTATCTTGATCTTACGAAGGGCAAGCGTGATTATACTTTTTTCGGTAATGGCGTTGCTGCGCATGTTTCAACTGCGGTTCCAACCTGTCCTGATCTTTCAGGCTGGGTAAAACAGGTTGCGCAGGAAAATGCGATCAAGCTTCACATGGACAAAACCTATGCCTGTGTTGAAGGCCCACGGCTTGGCACAAAGGCCGAGAGCTTTTTCATGCGTGGTGCCGGGTGTGATCTGGTTGGCATGACCAATGTGCCGGAAGTGTTCCTCGCGCGGGAAGCGCAGCTTTCCTATGCAACGATATGTATCGCGACCGATTATGATTGCTGGCTTGATGATCCCGAACAGCACGTGACAGTACAGGCCGTGATTGAACGTTTTGGTGCAAGTCTGGAAAAAGCTAAGGAATTGCTGATGGCCTTGTTACGCTCTCCATTGCCTTCAGTCGATGAAGAGTATCGCAAGGCATTGGCGATGGCAGTATTAACGCCTGATAGTGCACTCGATGAAGGGCAACTTTCCATGCTGGAAGTGCTGCGGGCTTGAAGTGATGGCTACTCCGATCTCGGTGGTGATACCCCTCGCGCCGGGAGAAGAGGCATGGAAAGAACTCCTCCCACAACTTGTTTTGCCAAAAGGCAGTGAGATTATTCTGGCTGCGGGCGAACAAGAGATCAATGTTTCAGATGAGCCGGTCAGAATTGTGACAAGTGCGCCGGGCCGCGCACAGCAGATGAATGCAGCTGCGCGTGAAGCGGATGCCGAAATTTTCTGGTTTTTACATGCGGATTCCAAGCTTGGTGAAAAGGCTGTCGAGAAACTCATTTGCTGTGTTGGAGAAAACCCGGATACTTTATGGTTTTTTGACCTTCGTTTCTCAGATGACGGGCCCAAGGCGATGAAATGGAACGAATGGGCAGTCAAATGGCGTGCTGGTGTCCTGAAAGTGCCCTTTGGCGATCAGGGATTTTGCATTTCAAGGAAACTGTTTTTTGAGTTGGGCGGATATCGTGAAGACATTGCCTACGGGGAGGATCATGTTTTTGTCTGGAAGGTTCGGCAGGAGGGATATCCGGTTGAAAGGATAGGAGCAGACATTTTTACCTCCGCCCGCAGGTATGAGACCAACGGCTGGTTTAGTACGACATTAAGTTTTGTTTCGCGTACGATATGGCAGGCTATCCCACAGCAGGCAGAGTTGTTGCGGCGGCAGATCGGAAGGCTGTTTTCATGAAATGCGCCATTGCCATATTCGCAAAGACGGTTGGCCTTTCTCCAGTGAAAACACGTCTGGCTGCTGACATAGGCACGGAAAATGCAGAAGCTTTTTACAAACTGAGCGTTCAGGCTGTGAAAGCTATTGCCAGTGATGCGGCCATCAGGAATGCTGATATGGTGCCCCATTGGGTTCTTGCAGAAGAAGGAGCTGTTGGTCGTGACGAATGGCGGTCGTTTCCGGCAATCTGGACCGGTGAAGGCGGACTTGGCAAACGCCTGGCGAATGTTTCCGAGCAATTGTTTGAAACCCATGATGCTGTCATGTTTGTCGGCACAGACAGTCCCCAATTGCAGGCAGACAGGTTTCTTGATGCATTAGCGCACTTGCAGGAATATCCTCACATGCATGTTGCAGGTCCGGCAGTCGATGGAGGGTTTTATCTTTTTGGTTCCACCACACCCGTTCACAGGGAAATTTGGGAAGCCGTTACCTACAGTGCCGATACCACCCTTGATGACCTGGAAACCCGTATAGAAGAAGCCGGTGGTTCTACAGGCCGTATTGATGTCGAACAGGACGTCGATACTCTGAAAGATCTTGAAGTCCTGAAAACCGAACTGCAGCGCAGATCAGGAGAATTGCTGCCGGAGCAAATTCAGTTGCTGCGATGGGTAAATGACTATTTCGAGGTTGCGGTGTAAACACCATCCCAGTTTGGTCCGGGTGGGTTGGCACGGAATTCAGCAATCCGTGTTTCATAGATGAAGATGTATTCTTCAAGCGGCAATCCGAGTTTCTCAGCAACACCTTCCATCATTTCCAATGCTTCAAATGCCGAGTTCCAGTCTTGTGTGCGATAGGCGCTGAGCATGGTTGCATTAATTGCCCTGAATGCCTTGAAATCATCCGACTGGGCCAATTCTTGATTGCCTGCAAGTGAATAGATTTTTACAGGCTCGTTTTTTCCCTTTACCCTGATCAGGTCGATTTCGTGTACAGCCAGTTCGTTCATGACCACTTCGGCTGTTGCAGCACCCAATACAATCTGCACCCCATAGGGTTTTGACTGTCCTTCAAGACGGGAAGCAAGATTAACCGTATCGCCCAGAGCTGTGTAGTCAAAACGGTTGTGGCTACCCATGTTGCCGACAACACAGGGACCGGTATTAATGCCGACACCGACATTGATCTCGTGATACGTCTCTTCGGCGCTTTCAGCTAGTTCCGCTGTCCGTTCCTTGTTGAGGTGAGCAACATTGTCGATCATGTCGAGTGCGGCAAGACAGGCTTGCCGGACATGGTCGTCCTCATCAACCGGAGCATTCCAGAAAGCCATGATGGCATCGCCCATGTATTTATCGATTGTACCGTTCCGGTCGAGTATGGGTTGGGACAGAACTGACAGGAAGCGGTTCATGAGCTGTGTGAGACCTTGCGGATAGTCCTTGTAGCTCTCGGAAATCGTCGTGAACCCGCGAACATCTGTGAAGAGTACGCTAAGCTCTCTTGTCTCACCTCCCAAAACCAGACGATCCGGATTGTCACTTAACTGATCAACCAGAGCTGGGGAAATGTATTGACCGAATGCCCCCCGGATTTCCCTTCTTTTGCGTTCTTCGCGGATGTAATTTGCAGTCGCGCCAAAAATGAATAGTGAACCGAATGTCATCACTGGCCAGGTGGCATCAACGAGCAATAGCTGTTGACTAAATGACCACCATGAAATGGCGAAAGTGCCTGTAATCAGAATAACAGCGCACAGAAAGGAGACCATGGCACCAAACCCCGGTATCAAGGCTACAATCAGAAGACCTGTAAGCGTGGTTCCCAGCATTTCCATGCGTTCCGATACCACGCTGCGGGTCAAAAACTGATCAGTCATGATGTTTTCAAGGACTTGTGCATGAACTTCTACTCCGGGAACCCTTTCGCCAACGGGTAACGAGCGGTAGTCCTCCAGTCCAACTGCAGAAGTGCCGACAAGTATGATGTGTCCATTTATTTTTTGGGGATCTGCTTTGCCGTTCAAAACATCAGCGATAGACACAAACCGTTGCTTTATGTTCCTGGTGTAATATGGCCATACCCGGCCTCTTGCGTCAGTACTGACCTTGTTTCCGGCGATGACAATATTTTCAATCCCGGCTTCGTGCGTTCGGATTGCAAGGGAATTGCCGCCACTTGCAATTCTCAGGGCTTCAACAGACAGGCTGGTCCAGATTTTTCCATCTACACCTACAATCAACGGTACGCGTCGGACAATGCCATCTGTTTCTTCTTCAATTGTGATGATGCCCAGGCCGGTTGCAGCATCTTCAAGCTCAAATACGTTTCGAACAAGACCGGGCAGGTCGGTGAGAAAAGTCGATGGGTTTTCGCCCAACTGAACAGGGGGGAAATATTTTATTTTTTCATCGGCTTCCTGACTGTCTTCCCGTCTGCGAGCGCTCGTTTGCCCGACAACAACATTGCCTCTGCGCATCGCGGCGGCCATGGCTGTTTCATTGCTTGGCAGCTTTGCCAAGCCTCTTGCAAGGTCTCTCGGTAAAAAGCTGTTGTCGCGGGCGATTATCGCCGGGGAAAGCCTGTCCGGCTCTGCAAAGACAATATCGAAACCGATTGTGACGGCCCCCATTTCGTTCAGCCTATCGATTAGTTGGGCAATGCGCGTTCGTGGCCACGGCCATTGTCCGTATTCCCGGAGACTTTCTTCATCAAGGTCGACAATTGTAACGGGCTGGGGGGTGTATTCCCGGGGCTTTACCTGATGATAAAAATCAAAGGACTGGTGCCTGATATTTTGCAGGAATTTCGGATCATTGATGCGGAGCGCGACAATCAAAAACAAAATAATTACGCCAAGCACCCGAGTGGTTGTCTTGGTATATTTCAGGGCCCGGAAAACAGATCGGCCTGTTTTTGGGGGTTTTTCCTTGTCCATATGCCCGGATTTCGAAGTCTCGTTATTTCAACTTGGACATGCACCCCATTCACGGCAGTCTGTCAATGCTGAATGCTTTCAGAAGAATTCTAGTGTCGTCATTATCCGCATCAGCCAATATTACCGGACGCAATTCGATGTTTTCATCTCCCAGATTGAGGTTATCTTGCAAATCTTCGAGTGTGAGGATGCTTGAGAATGCGTATTCATCAGTTTCAACCCGGTATGAACCCGGCTTGATCTTGCCAAGATTGAGAAAGAAAGAGCGGGCTATTTCTGCGGTGTTCTTGTTGAAACTGGCAAAGCCTGCATTGAGCGTAAGTGCGGCAGTCTTCGGTTGAAGCTGGAGCCTTAACTGGACGTGATAAAGCCCATCTTTTTCAAGTGATAAAGGCTCTTTGCCGTAAAGTGTGAGAATGTCCTTGAACCACAATCTGCTGTCGCCTTCCTGAAACTGGTCTGTTGCCACCGAACCAATTCCGCGTGCATCTGAGGACAACTTTTCAATGTCGGTTTTCCGGGAAACCGTAAAAATGCTTGTTACAGAATTGACACTTACGGTTGTTGCTGAGGCGTTACGCTTTGGGTCGCTACCATTCTGGAATTGTTCAAACAGCAAGGATGCTGAAAAGACCATTATCAGTATGATAACGGTTACAATCCCTACAGTTGTCCATGGTATTTTTATCCTCAGCGGAAAAAGGGGACTTTGCCGTTTCCTGACCTGCAGCACATCTTTGGAATGATCTGCCATATCCTTGCGTACAAACTCCGCTTCGATGGTTTTGACCGTCTCGAAAAGCTGCTGCATGGCAACCTGTGCTTTTTCCTCGGGCAATTTCCCGATTGCCTCTCGCGCCGCGAGATAAATTTCGTTGCGGGTTTCAGGGCTGTTGGCGCCGGATTTTAGAATGGCTGAACGGATGTAGCTTTCAATGGAACTCATGGAAAACGCTTTCGTGGCAGTTTCATATCTGGCTTCATGAATTCCAATAAACTGCGGGATTCGCTTGTCGTCATGATACTATTTTGGATGGTGCCTACAACACCTGATACAGAATTCAATTCTTGAAGGCCGGAAAACACCTCTTCACAGTATCTGGTTTGACATTTCACATGGTGGAGAGTGAACGCAGATGCCTGACATTCTTTGTGGGTGCCGATTGAAATCGGTAAGTATCTCTGCCGTTAACGATAAGACAATGCTTTGAAGCAATCTCATAATTACTCTGGAACTTGCTCGCGGCATGTTCTAAAACTTTTTCAGACCCTTGGTTTGGGAGCCAGGGCAAAAAGAAGTTTTATTCTAACTGTTTCCATAGGGAGGAAATTCATGAAAAAACTCGTATTGGCACTTGCGGCCACAACCATGATGTCAACTGCTGCCTTTGCAGAAGACGTCAAAATCGGTGTTTTCCTTGGTTTCACCGGTCCAATTGAATCACTTGTTGCAAACATGGGTCCGGGTGCTGAACTCGCGATCAAGGAAGTATCCGATAGTGGTGCATTGCTGGATGGATCGAAAGTTGTGGCGGTACGCGGTGACACAACATGTGTCGATGCGGCTGCAGCAACGGCAACCGCAGAACGTCTTATAACATCTGATGGCGTGAAAGCGATTGTCGGTGGCGATTGCTCTGGTGTTACCGGCGCAACCCTGCAGAACGTTGCGCGTCCTAACGGCATTGTTATGGTTTCACCATCTGCGACCTCACCAGGTCTTACGACTGCAGAAGATGATGGCCTCTTCTTCCGCACAGCCCCGTCCGATGCGCGTCAGGGTGAAATTGTTGCTGATATCCTGACCGGCAAAGGCGTCAAGTCGATTGCCCTTACCTATACCAACAATGACTATGGCAAGGGTCTTTCAGACAGCATCGCCGAAAACTTCAAAAAAGCTGGCGGTGATGTGACCATCGTTGCTGCACATGAAGACGGCAAGGGTGACTACTCGGCGGAAGTTGGTGCACTTGCATCTGCCGGTGGTGAGGTGCTCGTTGTTGCCGGATATCTTGACCAGGGCGGCAAGGGCATCATTCAGGGTTCCCTGGATACTGGTGCGTTTGACACTTTCTACCTGCCTGATGGCATGGTGGGCGATGCGCTGCCAACAGCAATCGGTGATGCCCTTAACGGGTCATACGGTGCTGCACCTGGCACAGACAGCCCGGGTGCTGCCAAGTTTGCCGAGCTTGCAAAAGCAGCCGGTTTTGACGGCGCAAGCCCGTTTGCTGGCGAATCCTACGATGCGGCTGCCCTGATCATGCTCGCCATGCAGGCAGCAGGTTCGTCCGACAGTGCAAAACTGAAAGAAAAGGTCTTTGATGTTGCAAATGCACCGGGCGAGAAAATCTTTCCGGGCGAGCTCGAAAAGGCCCTTAAAATCCTGAAGGACGGCGGCGATGTCGACTATGTTGGTGCATCTGCTGTTGAACTGATTGGCCCGGGTGAAAGTGCTGGTAACTACCGCGAGATCGAAATCAAGGATCAGGCGCTTTCCACTGTTGGATATCGCTAAGATATAACGTCTGAAAACGAACGGCCCGGACATTCCGGGCCGTTTTGATATGGGGAAGTGGGTTAGATGATTGTCGTTCAGGACGTCCACAAGCATTTTGGTGGGCTTCGTGCCGTTGATGGTGCATCGCTGACAATCGAAACGGGTTCAATAACCGGTTTGATCGGACCGAATGGAGCCGGCAAGACAACCCTGTTCAATGTAATTGCAGGCCATTACAAACCGACTTCCGGAAGTGTTCTTCTGGATGGTGAAGAGATTACAGGTCTGACACCACATGAACTGTTTGCAAAAGGTCTTTTGAGAACGTTTCAGATTGCGCATGAATTTTCCACGTTGTCGGTCCGGGAAAACCTCATGATGGTACCCGGTAGTCAGGCTGGTGAAAGCCTGATCCAGACCTGGACAAATCCGAAAAAGGTTCGCGAGCAGGAAGAACAAATCCGTATAAAGGCAAACGAGGTTATCGAGTTTCTCGAGATTCCGCAGGTTGCGGATGAGCTTGCAGGCAACCTTTCCGGCGGACAAAAGAAGTTGCTCGAACTTGGCCGAACCATGATGGTTGATGCCAAGATTGTTTTTCTTGATGAAGTGGGAGCTGGTGTAAACCGCACACTGCTCAACACGATTGGCGATGCCATTATCCGGCTTAACAAGGAACGCGGGTATACATTCTGCATGATTGAGCACGACATGGAGTTTATTTCCCGGTTGTGCGATCCCGTCATTTGTATGGCTGAGGGCAAGGTTCTGGCACAGGGCACAGCCGAAGAAGTTAAGAACAATGAAGATGTGATTGCCGTAAACGATGTTCTGGTTAACATGCTTCACGTTGACGTGCTGATTCAGTGTATCGAAAAGGTGATTGATAACAATATCTACGACGAATTTAATATTTCGGGAGATGACATTGTCAGTCGCTTCGATTTCGTTTCAGAAATTAAGAGTCATATTCCTTCTAGCAAATCAGTCGTCACCGAAACAGATTCATCAGGATTCAAGACGGCAGCTCGCAGACCGCTGGATACTTCATTTGACAATCAGAAAATGAAGTCATTACTTGACGTGCACCCTGCCACTTTAAGCAATTCAATTGAAGCACTAGTGGCAGATGCTATGGGAAGAAGCCTCACAGCTGATGAAATGAGAAAGGCAGCCTAAGAAATTGACCGGATAATGTGGTGGATTTTAGG
>JBCCYR010000001.1:0-27372 GCA_039189355.1 Pseudomonadota bacterium | reverse complement strand
GCAGGGCAGTCTGGGGAATCATGCGGCGAGAGGACCAAGGACATGCCAGGGGAACAACCTGACAGTTATACAGGTGCCAAATCTGGTGCATGCGTAAACGGGCACAAATCAGTTCAAGGCTCCGGCTACAAGCCGGAAGATACTTCTGTTGGCGGAAAGATATACAAAGTCCGTTTCTGGAGATGTAGGTTAGCACTGTTTGCAAGCAGCATTCTGTTCGCGACGTCAATGGCCACAGCCAATGAAACGGGTATAACAAACCCGGACAATGGATTTCTGATCAGATTTGCTGAATCAGTTGAATCCAATCACATCCTCATGCTGGCAATATTTGGCGGCGCAATGAGCTTTGCCCTGTTGTCGGCATCGTGGCTCATTCGTGAACGTGCGAAAATCCTTTCCACCAATCAAAAACTCAAACAGTCCCTTGCCGACCTGCGCGCTTCGAATGACCGGAATGAGGCGCTGGTGAATACTGCTGATCAGCGGATTGTGGTCTGGAACGGGGGTGATGATCAGGCAATTATTCTTGGCAGCTTGCCAGGCTCTACAGGTGCACCGGACGATAAGGCTCAATTTGTTCAGTTCGGCCGCTGGCTTGACCCGGATTTTTCCAGATCATTTGAAAACAATATACGCGAATTGCGCCTGAATGCAGTTGGTTTCGAGACTGTATTGAAGTCGAAAGGCGGCGGCATAATCGAGGTCACGGGCGGTACTTCCGGCAGCTATGCATTTGCCCGCTTCCGGGACTTGAAAGGCGTACGCGAGGAAAAGGCTCAAATTGAAGCACATTACGAGAGCCTGAACAGCAGCTTTGCCAAAGTGGAATCGCTGCTATCCCGCTTACCCATGCCTGTTTGGCTGAAAGACCAGTTCGGCAAACTGGTCTGGGTTAATCATTCCTATGCGGAAGCCCTGGAAATTGAAAACCCGAAAGATGCAGTGACAGGCAATCTTGACCTGTTTGACGCAGAGCAGAGGGAAGATATCCAGAAAAACCTGACAGGGAACGAACTCTACGAGGCACTGGTCCCGGCCACAGTAGCCGGAGACCGGAAGAAACTTCAGGTATTCAATATAGGCTCGGACAGGGGTAGTGCCGGAATTGCCATTGACAAAAGTGATGTTGAAGACATTCGCAGAATGCTCAAGGAAACAAATGAGAGCCATTCCCGCATGCTGGATCAGCTTGCAACGGCGGTTGCAATTTTTGACAGTTCCCAAAAACTGGTCTTCCACAACAACGGCTTTCAACAACTGTGGAATCTTGATCCGCTATTCTTGTCGTCAAATCCAAGCAATGCAGAAATTCTTGATGCGATGCGTGATGGCAAACTGTTGCCCGAACACCCCGACTGGCGGAAATGGCGTGAAGGCCAACTGCAAATCTATACGGCCATAGAACCAATTGAAGAATGGTGGCACTTGCTGGACGGGCAAACGATCCGGGTCGTTTCTGCACCGCGCAGCCAGGGAGGCAGTACCTGGATTTTTGAAAATGTAACTGAACGTCTTGCCCTTGAAAGCAACTACAACGCTCTTATGCGCATTCAGGGCGAGACACTTGATCACCTTAACGAAGCAGTTGCGGTTTTTGGTTCAAACGGACAATTGAAGCTCTTCAATCCGGCTTTGGAGGAATTGTGGGGTGATGCGGACATTGATGTTCAAGAAGGCTTGCACGTCACAAGTGTGATTGATGCCTGGACCGCCTCAATCCGCAATGGAGAGGATCTTGAAAAAATCCTGGGACAGGTAACCGGCTTTGATGATGTAAGGGAAGACATTGAAGGTCGCATGGAACTGGATGACCGGCGTTCCATTCAGTATTCGGTTGTGCCGTTACCTGAGGGTCAGTCCATGCTCACACTGACGGATGTAACGGCCAATGTGAACTTTGAGCGGGCATTGAAGGAACGCGCCGAAGCGCTGGAAGCCTCTGATCTGCTCAAAAGCAAGTTTATCCAGCACGTATCTTATGAATTGAGAGCGCCACTTACAAACATCTCGGGCTTTGGTGAAATGCTGGCAGATGTAGATATCGGGAAGCTCAACGAAAAGCAGGTAGAGTATCTTTCCCACATCAATGAATCAGCCGTCGTTTTGCGGGCTATCGTGGATGACATTCTCGATCTGGCGTCTATTGATGCCGGTACCATGACACTCGAATACGGGCCGGTAAATCTTGATGAAACTGTCCGTAGTGCCTTTGAAGAACTTGCCGACGGCATGAGACAGAAGGGCTTGCGTGCTGCTGTAGACATTTCCCCGGCCAGTGAAACCGTCATTGCCGATGAAACCCGGCTACTTCAGGTTGTCCGGAACTTGCTTTCCAACGCAATCAACTTCTCACCGGATGGTGGTGAAATAACCATCACTGCGAACCAAAATGAAAATATGCATGAGGTCCGGATTTTTGATCAGGGACCTGGCATAGATGAAAATGAATTGCAGGCAATCTTCGACCGGTTTGAAACACGCGCTCCCGATGGCACCAAGCGGGGCACCGGCCTTGGCCTTTCGATAGTCCGCAGTCTGGTGGAATTGCACGGTGGAACAGTTGAAGTCGAACGTTCCGAGACACCGGGCACCTGTATCCTTTGTCAGCTTCCGGTGGAACCGCCCGAGATGATACTGCAGCCGCATGAAAAGACCACTTCCATAGCAGATGCTGCTTAAACGGATGGAGCGGGTTGGCTTTGGGCGAAATTGTGCATGAGACAAACAGCGAAGCTGAAACCCGGAAACTGGGCGCTGACATTTCCCTCACTCTGAAGCAGGGAGACATGATTGCCCTGTCGGGAGAACTGGGGGCAGGAAAATCCGCATTTGCGAGAGGCCTGATAGCGCATTTGCTTCAGGACAAGACACAGGAAATCGCCAGTCCGACATATACACTTTGCAACGTTTATCAGACTGAACCGGCAATAGCCCACTTTGATCTATATCGGCTTTCTGATCCCCAGGAACTCGATGAACTGGGACTTGATGAGGCGTTGGAAACAGGTTGCGCGATTGTTGAGTGGCCGGAAAAAGCCTTCGAAACCATGCCTTTGAATGCAGTTCATGTCGAGATCACTGAACTCGGTGAAACTGCCAGAAAGTTTCGCATGTCGGGCAATGCAGATTTGCTGGGCAGAATTGGCCGAAGCATCAAAATTCGTGACCTTCTGGTTTCGTCCGGATTCGGTAACGCAGCAAGAAGCCCGCTTGATGGTGACGCGTCCTCCAGACGGTATGAAACACTCTTTGTGGAAGGAAAACCTGAACTGCTGGTCATGGATGCGCCTGAAACACCAGACGGGCCACCTGTCAAGGATGGCAAACCTTACAGCAAGATTGCTCATCTGGCGGAAAATGTTTCGGCTTTTGTAGCAATAGATCAGGTTCTGCGTTCCAAAGGATTTGTTGCCCCGAACATCCCCGCAATGGATATGGAAGCCGGCATACTCGTTGTTGAGAATCTCGGTAGCGGCAAGATCATTGATGAAGCCAGACAACCGATTGAAGAACGGTATCAGGCGTCTGCAGAATTTCTAGCTGACCTGCACGCACATGCTTTTGAAAGGCAGATAAGCTTGCCTGACGGAATATCATATACGATCCCGGAATATGATCATGATGCTCTGATGATCGAAGTTGAATTGCTGCTGGAGTGGTACATACAGGCATTCGCCAGAGAGGCTTTGAAGCCCGAACAAAGAGATGGATTTTTCCAGATTTGGACAACACTCTTCAGGTATCTTGATAGCCAGCAGAAAACACTTGTGCTGCGGGATTTTCATTCACCAAACATCATTTGGCGTGATCAACAAACCGGCACCGGCCGGATAGGTGTGATCGATTTTCAGGATGCGGTCATGGGTCCGTGTGCATATGATGTTGCTTCACTTGCACAGGATGCGCGGATAGACGTATCTGAAATGCTCGAAACATCCCTTTGCGAAAAATACATTGCAATCAGAACACAGAATGACGCGAAGTTCGATGCAGAAGGCTTTAACGAATCTTATGCGATCATGGCAGCACAACGCGCGACCAAAATACTGGGTATATTCTGCCGTCTTAATGAACGGGACGACAAACCACAATATCTGGCGCATATCCCCCGGATGCGGGATTATCTGAAGAGGTCACTAAAACACCCGGTTTTGGGGGAATATAGTAACTGGCTTAAAACTGTAATCGATTTGTAACAGTGATGATGCATCTAGCTAGCCGAATATAACGAATCAAGAACGCCGGACAAACGCGGACCCCGGCCTGGAGATGAATGATGGCAAACGGCAGAGAAGTGCTCGAACTTCCCAAGAATAAAATTCCTGGCAAGGCAATGATCCTTGCAGCAGGTCTTGGCACCCGAATGAAGCCGATCACCGACACAATACCGAAACCATTGATCAAGGTGCACGGAAAAGCATTATTGGATCATGCTCTGGATGCGCTTAAACGCGCGGGCATTAACAATATTGTTGTCAACGTCCACCATCATGCTGACCAGATTGTTGATCAAGTCAGCAAACGCAAGGACCTTGATATTGAGATATCGGACGAAACAGACCGGCTTCTTGATTCTGCTGGTGGTATCGTCAACGCACTGCCCAAGCTCGGGTCAGAGCCATTTTATGTATTGAATGCAGACTCGTTCTGGATTGAAGGCTTCAAGCCCAATCTGGTCAGGTTGGCAGAGCAATGGAACCCGGAACAAATGGACATGCTGCTGTTGCTTGCGGGCATGTGTTCTGCAGTCGGGTTTGGTTCAAAAGGCGATTTCACCATGGATGCTGATGGCAGACTTGAGCGGCGCATCGAATTGAAGGTTGCACCGTTTGCCTATGCAGGTGCTGCCATCGTGGACCCCAAGGTATTTTCCGATACGCTGGCAGGGCCATCATCTCTCAACAGACAATTTGATGTGGCACTTGAAAAAGAACGTCTCTTCGGGTTACGCCTTGAAGGGCTTTGGCTGCATGTCGGAACACCCGATGCGATAGACGAAGCGGAAGAAGCAATCGCCAGAAGTGCTGCCTGACGATAATGATGCAGGGTAAAGGGCGCTTCCAAAGGAGCTTTGGAAATAAGCACGTCCCCAGAATCTACAACGGCATCAAATTCGTCTGACAGACCCTTCGCATCGAACGTTTTCTCAATACCGTCAAGGTGCAACTTTCTCCATGTCCTTGTTGAAAGCTTGATGAATGGCAGGATTGTTCCGGAATTTGTACCGGCTCAAAACCCGTTACTTCTCTTGCAGGCAACAATATTTGTTCCCAACCGGAGAACTGCCCGGGCACTCAGCGTTGCCTTTCTTGAGGCAAGCAATGCAAAGGCACAATTGCTTCCCAGAATAAAAACACTTGGCGACACGGAAGATGACAGTTTCGGCCTTTTGCCGGAAGCTGAAGACCTGGATTACTTGCCAAAGGCTGTTGGAACACTTGAACGCAAACTTGAGCTGGCAAATTTGATTCGGCACTGGGTAGATTCACTCTCACTTGAAAGCAAACGCTTGTATGGGGATGAAGACATTTTCATTCCCTCGTCCCAGGCTGATGCCGTGCGGCTTGCGGATGATTTGTGCCGTCTTCTTGATCAGATCACTCAAGAAGAGATCAACTGGAATGCCATCCAGAATATCATTCCTGAAGAGCATGCCCAGTGGTGGAGTATTACTAGTACTTTTCTGAAGATAATCATGGAGACCTGGCCTCAGGTGCTCGAAGAACAAGGCCTGATCGACCCTGCTGAAAAAGCCCGCAGACAAATCGAGCGCAGGATCGGGTTCTACCGCACGCGTGGGGCTTCCGGACCAGTGATTGTTGCGGGGTCTACCGGTTCTGTTCCTTCAACCCAACGATTTTTGCAGGTTGTTTCCGGCCTTGGGAACGGTGCGGTTGTCTTGCCCGGCTTGGACACCGACATGCCGGATGTTGAGTGGCGTACGCTTTCAATGGACCCGGCAAAATCCCGGGAAACGCTCGAGACCCATCCGCAATTCGGTATTGCAAAGCTTCTGGAGACTATCGGTGTTGACCGTGATTCAGTCATCGAATTGTCAGGACATTCCACTACGCCGGAAGTCCGTAGCCGGACTGTTTCAACGGCTCTTGCATTGCCTGTATTTTCCGCCTCCTGGAAAGACGGTTTTTCTGGAATTGACTCAGGTAAACTGGAACAAGCATTCAAGGGTGTTTCGCTCGTCGAAGCAGCAAACGAACGGCAGGAAGCCATCGCAATTGCAATTGCCCTTCGTGAAACCCTTGAAGACTCCGGTAAGACTGCGGCCCTTGTGACGCCTGACAGGAATCTGGCGCGAAGGGTCAAGGTAGAACTGAAACGCTTTGACATCGATGTGGATGATACAGCTGGCTCCCCGTTGCTCAGTTCTCCGGTTGGCATGTTTGTCAGAATGCTTATCAGGTTCTGTTTTGACGTGAACAGCAAGGCGGAACTTGCAAGTCTACTCAAGTCACCGTTCCTGTTGGCGGGAACATCTGTGCAGCAGGCCAGAAAAAATGCAGAACTTGTCGAAATGCTTGCTTTAAGAGGCTCTGTAGGAACACCTGCGTGCGGGCATTTGCGGGAGTTTGTGGAAGACCGGCACGCACAGTTGTCAAGACAGGGAAGACTGAAAGAGCAAGAGGGTGAGCAGCACCGGAACTGGCAGCAGATACTGGATTACGCACAAACACTGCATACCATCCTCACACCGCTGGCAGCGTTATCCGATGCCAAAGGCGTGCAGAAACTGGCTACCTACATCCTGAAACTCCTGGATGTTCTGACGGAGACCACAATCAACGAGCATGGTGATTCATCAATCGCAAACTCGTCTGGCACGAAAGAGTTACAGGACCTGTTCGAAGAAATACTCGGTGGTGATGCGGCCAATTTCGAAGTCTTGCCGCATGATTTTCCATCCGTGTTTGAAGCGCTTGTTGCACCGGTAACTGTCCGCCAAAATCAGGCAACGCATCCAAGACTGCATATTTATGGCCCGCTAGAAATTCGCCTGCTGAGCCATGACCGGATAATCATGGCTGGCCTCAACGAAGGAACCTGGCCTCTGGCCACCCGGAATGATGCTTTCCTCAATCGTACCATGCGGCAGCAGCTCGGGATGGCTTCTCCTGAACGCCGGATCGGTCTGGCTGCCCATGATTTCCAACAGATCATGGGCACAAGCGAAGTTTTTCTCTCCCGTGCAAGCCGCGTGGATAAGGCGCCAACGATTGCTTCGAGGTGGCTCCAGCGGATGTTTGCGCTTCTCGGCCATGAGCAAACCAAAAAGATCCGTGATCGCGGCACCCAATATCTCCTTTATGCATCCCGACTGGATGAAGAGGATCAAAAGACAGGACGGCAATCGAGACCAAATCCGAAACCGCCTGTTGCAGTGCGCCCGAAGAGCCTTCCAGTGACTGATATCGAAACATGGATACGCGATCCGTATGCATTGTACGCAAAACGGATACTGGGATTGCGCCCGTTGCAACCCCTGGAACGGGAACCGGATCATCTGCTTCTTGGTACATTGTACCATTCAATCTTCGAGGAATATGTCTCGCCCGACAACATGAAGATGGAGCTGAAAGACCGTTTTACCAAGCTCGGGGAAATAGCCGTTCAAAAAATTTCCGATGAAAAGCTTGCCAGCGATATTGCGATGGTGTGGCAATACCGTTTTGCGGAAATTGCAAAGCAGTTTGTGGAATGGGAAGAGCAGTATTTTACTGAAACTCCGGCCAGCAAGACCCTGAAAGAGCTTGACGGCAAATTGCTGCTCTCGAACGGCGGGTTTCTGCTTCATGCCCGCGCAGACCGGATTGACCTGCTGGAAGACGGCAGGATTTCAGTTCTGGACTACAAGACCGGGAGTTCCCCGTCTTTGAAGCAGGCAAGGTCTCTGTCACCCCAGATGGCACTTGAAGGCGCCATCGCTGAAGCAGGCGGCTTCATGGATGTTGGGAAGGCTGAATTGGCTGAAATTGCATTCATTCGCCTCATACAGGGCAAGAAGTTCGGCTTGCAGAGTATTTCGGACAATAAGAATCCAATTCCCGATATCATAAGCCAGACTCAGGCAAATCTGGAAGCACTGATCGCGCAGTATCAGAATGAAGATACCGGCTATGTGTCGAGACGGGCTCCCTTCCGCGATGGTGACATAAGCGGCGATTACGATCACCTTGCGCGTACACGCGAATGGTCGTTTGGTGAAGAGGGGGATTCGGATGAGTAACCTTCTGAAAATTCCTGAACACGTACTCAGGGAGCAATATGCCTCATCGGACCCGAATGTTTCTGCATGGGTGGCTGCAAATGCAGGATCGGGCAAAACCCACGTCCTGACACAGCGGGTCATACGTTTGATGCTGGCGGGCAATGCCCCGGACCGGATTTTGTGTCTGACGTTTACCAAGGCTGCTGCGGCAAACATGAAAACCCGTGTTTTCGATACACTTGCCAAGTGGACCATGATGGAAGATGGGGCGCTTGACGAAGCAATCCGGAAAACTTCCGGCTTCAGCCAGCGAATAGACTCTGAACTCAGAAACCGCGCACGCTGCCTCTTCACGCAGGCACTGGATACGCCTGGTGGATTGAAAATCCAGACGATTCATGCCTTTTGCGAATCTCTGTTGCACCAGTTTCCGCTGGAAGCGAATGTGCCCGGTCATTTTGAAACATTGCAGGAATTGGGGCAGGCCACCCTTCTGCAAGAAGCCAAAGCTTATGTACTGGCCGGGCATGGAAATTCGAAAGACATTGCCTCTCATTTTCAGGCTTTGACAGAGGCCGTTTCCCAGGATGCAATTGAACGTGGCATTGCAGCCATTGTGTCAAACCGCAATGCATTTCTGGACTGGATTGAGGTTGGAATTGAAAAGGCGCTGGAACCGTTAAGCGAAGTCCTTGGTGTAAAAGCATCCGACACACCGGAAAGCATTCAGGAAGCGTGTCTCAAAACCCTTCCCGTATCTGACGAAGCATTGCGATCAATCGCTGTGATTGCGGGAGAGAGTGACAAACCCACAGACCACTTTGTAGATGCCCAGCTGTCAATCATCCTGAGCAAAAGTGCCGTCCAGAAACGATTCAGTGCATTGGAAAACCTTTGCCTGACCCAAAAGGGTGAACTTCGCAGTGAATCCAGACTGGTGACAGCTTTTGTTAAAAATCAACTGCCGGATGCAGTGCATATGTTACGCTCGTGCGGAGAGACACTCCTGGCAGCACGGGACACAATAAATGCGGCGATGCTTGTCAAAAACTCCCGCCATCTCTTTCATATCGCAGATGCCGTCCTTGATCGATATGCAGGTTTGAAGCGTGCAAAAGGCCTTATCGATTTTGATGATCAGGTTGAAAAATGCGCCTCCCTGTTGAACCGCACGGAGATCCGGGACTGGATTCGCTACCGGCTGGACCGTGGTATTGACCATGTACTTGTCGATGAAGCGCAGGATACCAGCCTCAAGCAGTGGGAGATCATCAATGCCATAACGGCAGATTTTCACACTGGCGAAACTGCCGCTGCAAGAAACCGAACTGTTTTTGTGGTCGGAGACGAAAAGCAGTCGATCTACTCCTTTCAGGGCGCAAGACCGGCCGAATTTGCGCATCAGCAGAAAGGTTTAGAGAAGACTGTTACATCCGTTCAAAAGGAATTTCACCCAGGAAAGCTGGCACTTTCCTTCCGCTCGACCAGTGATGTCCTGCATGCCGTTGACCTGGTTTTTGAAAAAGAACAGAACCGCCGGGGCCTTATGCAATCGGGTGAAGCCCCCGCACATGACGCGGTGCGCACAAATGATGCCGGGGAGGTTCAGATCTGGCCTCTTTTCGTCAAGGAGAAAACGCAAGATCAGGAAAGCTGGCTTGATCCGGTGGACAGAACTGCCCAGTCTGATCCTGCAATTCAGCTTGCAGAGCGGATTGCTGCAAGCATCAGCGATTGGGTTGGCAGACCATTGCCAGGCTCCGATCAGCCACTGCGATACGAAGACATTCTGGTTCTGGTGCGCAAACGGGACCGGTTTATAATCGCACTGACGCGAACCATGAAAGACAAGGGTCTGAGCGTTGCCGGGGCGGATCGTCTTACATTGACAGATCACATCGCTGTGGAAGACTTGCTGGCGGTCGGCCAGTTCGTTCTCTTGCCGTCAGATGATCTCAATCTCGCCTGCGTCCTGAAAGGCGTGCTTTTCGGAATAAGCGAAGAAGCCCTTTTTGATTTCGCCCATAGCCGGGGGAAAACGTGTTTGTTTGATGCGGTTCAAACAGCTGCAGAACTGGAAACGCATCCCCGTCATGCGCTCGCAAAACGCATTGTGCCCAAATTGCAGGACTTGATCCGTTCGGGTGAACGGATGGACGTGTTTGAATTCTTTGCCTGGGTGCTGGGTCCATTCGGCATGCGAAAAGCTTTCCTGTCACGTCTGGGCATGGAAGCCGAAGATGTCATGGATGCCTTTCTGGATGAGACAATTGCGTTTGCGAGAGAAGGTGGAATCGGACTGCAGAGTTTCATTTCAACTCTCAAGCGTGCGGAACCGGAAATCAAGCGTGAGGTTGAACTCGACAGGGATGAGGTTCGGATATTGACGGTCCATGCATCCAAAGGACTGGAGGCGAAAGTCGTCTTTCTGGTCGACCCCTGTAACGCCCCATGGACCGAGAAACACCGCCCGCCAATTCTCCCCATGGGGTCCGGATATTTGTGGTTACCTTCGTCTGATCATCACATTGAGGCAACACGGGACAGTTCTGAACAAATCAGGCTGGCCGCAGAAGAAGAATACCGGCGTCTTCTCTATGTCGGTATGACCCGTGCAGCGGACAGGCTGATCGTCTGCGGATTCCGGGGTGTTAACGAGCCAAAACATGAGTACTGGCACCAGATGGTTCACGACGCCCTTGAAGACAGTTCGGAACAAATGCTGAATGCTGATGATGAAGTTACCGGATTTCGCTGGTGCGAGAACAAGGCACCGGAAACATCACATCACAATGTCAAGACAGAGGTGCAAGCAGTACCGGAAGACAATGCGGCCCCCGACTGGCTGTTACAAATGGTTCCGCACGAAAAACCCTTGCCACAGCCACTTTCGCCTAGCGGCGCATTTTTGCTGATCGACAAGGACAATCTTGAACAACAATCGGTCCGTCACTCAAAAACCGGTAATCAGAATCCATCCTTCGCCATTCAAAAGGGCCGTGCAGTTCACCAATTGCTGGAGGTATTGCCGGATTTTACTGCTGAGGAAAGAAGCCTTATCGGCGAACGGTATCTGCAGAAAATTGGCTCAGACTGGACAGAGGAGCAACAGGCGCAAGTCTGGAGTGATATCCATTCCATTCTGGCAAACCCTGAATATGCACAGCTTTTTTCCGGCAAATCATTGGCGGAAGTTTCCCTGACCGGGAAACTTGAAACACAAACGGGGGAACGCCTGATAGCAGGCCAGATCGACCGGCTCGTGGTGAGTGAGCAAACAGTCGCAATCATTGATTACAAGACGAATTTTGTGGTTCCCCGAGAGATTCCCGGGCAAATTCTGACACAATTGTCACTGTACCGGGAACTGGTCAGGCAGATTTATCCGGAACATGAAGTAACCTGTCACATACTCTGGGTTCATGCCCCTGCCTTTATTGAAGTGCCTGGACATCTGCTCAACAATGCTCTCGAAAATATCAAGAAGATTTGATGGCCTTGACCTTGGTGGCAAGCGTTCCTACGTTTCCCGATGACACGCCGAGTCGAATTGATAATCGGCTTGAATATGATTTTCAAAGGAGGCTACCATGGCCACTCATAAAGTAGACAACGATAATTTTCAGTCAGATGTTCTTGGTTCAGATGTTCCGGTTGTAGTGGATTTCTGGGCAGAATGGTGCGGACCGTGCAAGGCGATTGGTCCAAGCCTGGAAGAAATTTCCGATGAGATGGAAGGCAAGGTGAAAATCACCAAGCTTAACATTGATGAAAACCCTGACATTGCAGCCCAGTACGGCGTGCGCTCCATTCCGACACTTGTCATGTTCAAGGATGGTACGCCTGCTTCCATGCAGGTTGGCGCAAAGCCGAAGAATGCCCTTGTTGACTGGATCAACGGCGCTGCATAACTGAAGTGTACAAGATTTTGAAAACCCGGTCTTTTGGCCGGGTTTTTTATTGCGGTGGCGTGTCGTTGAGGTTCAGTACTTCGCCGACCATATAAACCGACCCGCAAAACAGTATCCGAATTTCTTCATTTTCTTCGACAATCGTAGCGGCCCTGACAATGCCCTGTTCCAGGGTATCCGCTGTTTCTGCTGTCAATCCGGCTTCACGCGCGATTTTGGCCAGTTCTTCCGGAGAAATTCCCGCTTCACTCATCGCAACCGGAACCGTGATGACTTCAGCAGATAGTTCCGTAAAGGGTTGAAAGTACCCGAGCGGTTCTTTCGTATTGATCATGCCGCAGATCAACACCGTCTTCCGGTCAGCTCCCTTGTTCTGACGAAGCAATTCAGTAGCAATTGCTTTTCCGGCATCCGGGTTATGCCCGCCATCAATCCAGACATCCCTGTGGCCATTCAGTTTTTCTGTGATTTTTCCTGAAGGCAGTTTTTCAAGTCGCCCAGGCCAAACAACATTTTGCATGCCCTCCGAGAATGCCTTTTCCGGAACCTTGATATCTGCGGCCCTGACTGCAGAAATCGCCAGTGCAGCGTTAACCAGTTGATGTTCTCCCGCAAGGTTGGGCATTGGCAAGTCCAGCAAGCCGTCTCCATCCTGAAAAACAAATCCGGTTGCATCGCGGTAAAAGTCAAAATCCTGTCCGGCAACCTGGACGGATGAGGAACGAGTGTTTGCTACCTCTTCGATCACATCTCTGGCCTCATCTTCCTGAAGGCCAACCACAACCGGGGTCTGTTCTTTTATGATGCCTGCCTTCTCAAACGCGATTTTGGCAATCGTATCGCCAAGATAGGCCTGATGATCCAGTGAGACTGGAGCAATGGCAGATACAAGCGGTTTGGGAATTACGTTTGTTGCATCAAAACGCCCGCCCAGACCAACCTCGACCAGTGAAAAGTCTGCGTCGTGTTCACTGAACAAAAGAAACATGACTGCCGACATGATTTCAAAGATTGTAATCGGTTTTCCGCTGTTTGCTTCCGTCACACGCTCAATTGCGTCTGCAAGTGTGTCATCATCAACGAGCTTGCCAGCCAGGCGGTAGCGTTCATTCCAGTTTACCAGATGTGGTGAGGTATGAACGTGAACCTTGTAACCGGCAGCTTCCAGAATGGACCGGATAAAAGCAAGCGTTGAACCTTTTCCGTTGGTTCCTGCGACATGGAAAACCGGAGGTATGCGCAGGTGGGGGTTGCCAAGCTTGTCAAGAAGAGCCGTTATTCTGCCGAGCGAAAGATCAAAACCCTTCGGATGGATTTCCGACAGCTTGTCGATCAGTTCATCGACACGCGAGTTAGAGTTTGCCATCAGGACTGTTCTGGTTCCGCAGCTTCCTGGGACTCGGCTTCGCTCTCATCTGTTTCTGTCGAAACGTCTTCCGGCTTTGGTAATGCGATTGCATAACCAGGCATGTCGAGCATCAGCCGAACCAGTCTTGAAATGGTAGATTTGAGTTCCAGGCGGCTCACAATCATGTCGACCATGCCATGTTCCTGAAGATATTCAGAAGTCTGGAAATCATCAGGAAGTTTTTCGCGGATGGTCTGTTCAATCACCCGTCGACCAGCAAATCCGATTACCGCGCCCGGTTCAGCGATATGGACATCACCCAACATTGCATAGGATGCAGAAACACCCCCCGTTGTCGGGTTGGTCAAAACAACGATGTAGGGAACACCTGCATCCTTCATGCGTTGAACCCCGACGGTTGTGCGCGGAAGTTGCATCAGCGACAGGATGCCCTCCTGCATGCGTGCTCCACCGGAAGCTGCAAAAAGAACCAGTGGTGTTTTGGTGTCAGCAGCCATTTCCATGGCCTTGATGATCATTTCACCGGCAGCCATGCCAAGCGAACCACCGATAAACTGCATCTCATGAACAACTGCGATCATGTCGAGTTCCTCGACCTTGCCCTTCGCAGCAAGGATCGAGTCTTCAAGACCGGTCTTTCGGCGCGCATCCTTCAGCTTGTCGACATACCGGGATTTATCACGGAACTTGAGTGGATCCTGGGCTACCTTTGGCATCTCGATCAGTTCATACTCTGCGTTATCAAAGAACTGTTTCAGACGCTCTGTCGCAGAGATTTTCATGTGGTAGCCGGAATTCGGCACCACGCCCATATTGGCTTCAAGGTCCTTGTGAAACACCATTTCACCGGATTCAGGGCACTTGATCCAGAGGTTTTCAGGCATGTCCTTGCGATTGAGCAGGTTGCCGATCTTTGGTCTGACGAGGTTTGTAATCCAGTTCATCGGAGTATTTTTTCCCTGAATGGTGTTGCCCGCAAAATAGGAACCCTATGCGGCATTTTCGTGTTTAACGGAACGTACGCCAGACGCAAGTTCTGAAACCAGTGCGTGAACAGCGTCAACAGTTGCATCAGTTGCCTTGCCATCTCCGTCAAGCGTCTCTGCGATTGCATTGACAAGTGCGGAACCAACTACAACACCATCTGAACCTGCTCCAATCGCGGCAGCCTGCTCGGCGGTTTTGACCCCAAACCCAACAGCAACCGGAAGAGTGGTAGATTGTTTGATCGCAGACACAGATGCTGCAACTTTAGCCGGATCAGGAGCCGCAGCGCCGGTGATACCGGTGATGGAAACATAATACAAAAAGCCGGATGTATTTTCCAACACTCTTGGCAACCGGGCTTCATCGGTTGTTGGCGTTGCAAGCCGGATGAAATTTATCTCCCGGCCCATGGCAGGCTTGCAGAGTTCATCGTCAGTTTCCGGCGGCAGGTCCACAATTATGAGACCGTCAACACCTGCAGCCTTTGCATCATCAAGAAACTTCTCGTTGCCGTAGATGTAGATCGGGTTGTAATACCCCATCAGAACAATCGGCGTATCTTTGTCACTTTCGCGAAACGCACGAACCATTTCGATGGTTTTTTGAAGTGTCTGCCCACCTTTCAGCGCGCGTTGGCCTGCCAGCTGGATCGAAGGACCGTCCGCCATCGGATCAGAAAAAGGCATGCCGATTTCAATCAGGTCAGCACCGGCTTCCGGAAGACCTTTCAGGATTTCCAGAGCCGTATCAGCGTCAGGATCGCCCGCCATGATAAAGGTAACGAGCCCGGGACGGCCATCCGCTTTCAGTTCCGCAAAACGGGTATCAATGCGTGTACTCATTTTCGCAATTCCTAAAGATCAACGCCCAAGGCTGCACCCACTGTGAAGACATCCTTGTCGCCACGACCGCACAGGTTCATGACAATGATCTGGTCTTTATCCATTTTGGGGGCACGTTTGACGATTTCAGCGAGAGCGTGACTTGGCTCCAGTGCGGGAATAATGCCTTCGGTTTTGCAAAGCAACTGGAAAGCTTCAAGCGCTTCATGGTCCATGATCGGCACATATTCAACACGGCCCGAATCTTTCAGCCAGGAATGTTCAGGGCCAATCCCCGGATAATCAAGGCCAGCCGAAATGGAATGGCCTTCCAGGATTTGTCCATCGTTGTCCTGAAGCAGGAATGTACGGTTGCCGTGCAGCACACCCGGTTTGCCGGCTGATAAGGAGGCGCAATGCTCCTCACCTTCCAGTCCCTTGCCACCAGCCTCGACTCCGACGATTTGAACTTCCTTGTCATCCAGGAATGGATGGAAGAGACCGATCGCATTTGAACCGCCTCCGACGGATGCAACCAGCATGTCTGGAAGTCGACCCTCTGCTTCCATCATCTGCTCACGGCATTCCTTGCCAATAACGGACTGGAAATCGCGGACCAGTTCCGGATAGGGATGTGGGCCGGCTGCAGTACCAATCAGATAATAAGTGTCTTCAACATTGGTTACCCAGTCCCGCAGGGCTTCATTCATCGCGTCCTTGAGTGTGCCGGCCCCGGCAGTCACCGGAACAATTTCAGCCCCCAGCAGCTTCATGCGGAACACATTCGGTGATTGGCGTTCCACATCGGTTTTGCCCATGTATACAACGCAGGGAAAACCGAATTTTGCTGCAACGGTAGCTGCGGCCACACCATGTTGGCCTGCGCCCGTTTCTGCGATGATCCGCGTTTTCCCCATCTTCTTTGCAAGCAGGATCTGACCCAGACAATTATTGATCTTGTGAGAGCCAGTATGGTTCAGTTCATCACGCTTGAAGTAAATCTTTGCGCCGCCGAGATGTTCCGTCAGACCTTCTGCAAAATAAAGCGGTGACGGGCGGCCTGTGTAATGTTTGTTGAGCTTCGCAACTTCGGCCTGAAATTCCGGATCATCCTTGGCAGCATTATAGTGTTTTTCAAGATCAAGAATGAGTGGCATCAATGTTTCGGCTACGTAACGACCGCCAAAAATGCCAAAATGACCGTCCTCGTCAGGGCCGGTTTTAAATGAATTGGGTTCAATCGGTTTACTCAAGACATATTCCTCAAAAATCAGGTGAGAACTTCCAAAAATTCCCGGATAAGATTTGGATCTTTTCTGCCTGGTGCACTTTCAACACCGGAAGAAACATCAACCGCTTTTGCACCAGAACGGTTCTGGGCTTCAGCGATATTCCCGGCATCCAGACCACCGGAAAGGATATATGGCACATTTTCAGACCATTGGTCCATGATTTCCCAGTCAAATGCGACACCATTGCCGCCGGGCAGTTCAGAACCTTTTGGTGGCTTTGCATCAAACAGGAACATGTCAGCCACCCCGACATAGTCCTGTGCCTTTTCAAGGTCATCTGCCTCGCGGATTGCGATCACCTTTATTACCGGAAGCCCGTATCTGGACTTTAATTCTTTAACGCGTTCCGGCGTTTCAGAACCGTGTAGTTGCAGCATGTCCGGTTTTGCTTCAGCAACGATTTCATCGAGATATGTATCATCAGCATCAACGCTTACAGCAACCTTTGTAATGCGGTTACCTGCGTGGTTGGAGAGTTCTGCAGCAGTTTCGGTTGATACATGCCGCGGACTCTTTTCAAAAAAGATCAAACCCATATGCGTTGCGCCACCAGCGATAACGGCGTCGACGGCTTCTGGTGTGGAAAGACCACAGATTTTGATAAGTTCAGGTTTGGTCATTAGCGTGAATTGGCACGGTTGCGTACAAGAGTCCAGTATGGCGTGATTTAATGCCAGTTTCCCTCGTCCCACATGCGCTTCAACGAGGTTCTGTAATCCGGCCATGCATAGTCCATGCCCAGCATGGCTTTTGACTTTGCATTGCTGACCCGCTTGTTTTCACCATAAAAACTGCGTGCCATTGGTGTAATGTCAGCCGTTTTAAAATCAATTTCCGGCGGCGGTTCCTTTCCCATCAGTTCATGGGCATAGGTGACTACATCCTGAGGGGGGGCGGGCTCATTATCGGTAATGTTGAAAATACCGCCGATGTTGCCACGCATTGCATTCGACACAGCCGTTCCGATGTCTTCACGATGAATGCGATTGAACACCTGTCCCGGCTTTACCAGTCTTCTCGAATTGCCTTTCTCGATGGTCACAAATGCGTTGCGGCCAGGGCCGTAAATGCCTGACAGGCGAAAAATACCCAGGGGGACATACACATTATCCGCTTTTTCGGTCCAGCCATTCTCTGCATTCATGCGCCAGATTGACCGCTGGGATACAGGCTTGGGTTTTGTTTCTTCATCCACCCAGGCCCCGTCGTGGTTACCGTAAACGCCAACAGTAGAAAGATACCCTATCCATTGAAGATTTGGACACAGGTCTGAAAGCTGGTCTCGCATGATTGCCAGAACCGGATCGGCTTCGCCCGGTCCAATGGAAATCAATAGATGCGTAGTGTCCACAAGGTGGTGTTTGAGTTCTTCGGAAAACTTCTCGCCATCAAACAGGCAAGCACCAAGACTGTCGGCCCTTATTCTGCTGATTTTCTCTTCGCTGCGTGCAGTGCCACAGATTTCTGTAAAATCAGGCTTTGCTTTTGCTGCAATGGCTTGTGCAGAAAAGCCGAAGCCAAAAATAAACAGTTTCTTCAATTGCGGTTCCATTCCTCGCGGACGGTTTCATCCACTTCTGATTTCAATGCCTTATCCCGCATATCGGCAAAGCCTTGGGATTCTTCAAGCCTCCTTAATGCCCAAACTGCAGCTCCGCGAACCATCGGGTTTGGGTCATCAAGATGCGAGAGAACCGGAGAGATCAGTTTCGCAGAACCGGAATTGCCGATGGCTGTCAGAACATTTCTCATGAAACGGTCGCGCCCGATGCGCTTGATCGGTGATCCTGAAAATTTCCTGCGGAACCTTGCATCATCCAGTTGTGCCAGTTCGGCAAGTGTCGGGGCTACGAGGTCATCCCGCGCCTGCAATTTGGTTTCGTTTGCCTGTTTTGCATATTTGTTCCAGGGGCAGACGGCCAGACAATCATCACAACCGTAAATCCGGTTACCCAAGGCTTTTCGGTACTGAACGGGAATCGGGCCAGCGTGTTCAATTGTCAGATAGGAAATGCATTTGCGGGCATCAAGTTGATAAGGCGCAGGAAAAGCATTCGTCGGACATATGTCCAGACAGGCACGGCATGAACCGCAATGATCCGGCTCAGATTCGTCCGGTTCAAGTTCAGCATCCGTAAGGATTGATCCCAGAAACACCCACGAACCAAATTCCCTTGATACCAGATTGGTATGTTTTCCCTGCCAGCCAAGCCCTGCCTGTTCTGCCAGTGGCTTTTCCATCAGTGGCGCTGTATCCACGAACACCTTAACATCAGTCTCTTTTTGTGATGCCACCCATCCGGCGAGTGTTTTCAACTTTCCCTTGATGACATCATGATAATCCCGGTTGCGGGCATAGACAGAGATGGTTGCTTTTTCTGTTTTTGCGAGCGTTTCCATCGGATTGGATTGCGGGCCGTAATTCATACCCAGCAAAATTGCGGACTTTGCTTCCTTCCACATGGAATCCGGTGATTTGCGCCGTTCAAACGTGTTTTCCATCCACTGCATGGTGCCATGATGATTTTGGCGGATTGCGGCTTCCAGACGTTTTCCGGTTTCATCGGGCAGGGTTGCTGATGTTATCCGGCAAAGATCAAAGCCAAGCTCTTTTGCACGGTTTTCAAGCTTTGCTTTGAACCTGTTATCCGCCACAACGTTTAAAAATCCAGATCAATGTAATGCGATGCAGGCGGCAGGCCCAAAACCTTGTCTTCCAGCAAGGGCCGGAAAGAGGGTCTTGACTTGATGCGGGCATACCAGTCTTTCACGGCAGGCTCTTCTTCCCACTTTACCTCACCAAGATAGTCCAGAACCGAAAGGGCAGCGGCAGCAGCAAGGTCGGAGTGTGAGAGCGTTCCACCCGCCAACCAGTCACGTGATGACGCAAGCATGGCGGCATATTTCATGTGGTTTTTGAGATTACTGCGCGCAGCACGAATGACGGATGAGTCCGGAGGCCCTCCCCCTTCTTCAGATCGCATCAATTGCTTGAAGACCCGTTCCTGCAGCAAATAACGGGTAACTTCGTTGTCAAACTTGACCAGAAACCATTCGACCAGCCTCCGGGTTTCAGCACGATCGGCAGTGTTTTCCGGCATCAGACGCTTGTCGCGCATCAACGCACCACTTGTTTCGTCCAGAAACTCGCCGATGATGATGGCCCCGCATACAGAAGCTCCGTTGTCATCCTGCAAAACCGGCACTTCCCCCGAGGGATTTAGTTGCAGGAACTCCGGTCTGCGCTGCCAAACCTTTTCCTCCAGAAACGACACTGATTGGCCGTATTCTGCTAGCAGCAGCCGGACATAACGGGAGCCTGGATTCATGGCATGGTGATAAAGAGTGTGCATCTGTTCGGATTATGCTGGAAAAAGAATGGAGAACATGAAAAGAGGAATCAGCCTGTTGTTTTAAAGACAATAATTGGCTGTATCTGACTTCGCAAGAACCCCTTCTGCCTGAATGGCAGCACACTATGGTGATTTCATGAGCCCCGAGCAGATAATCGTGTTGGCAATTGTCCAGGGAATTACGGAATTCCTGCCGATCTCTTCTTCCGGCCACCTGATCCTCATTCCGGTATTTACAGGATGGCCCGATCAGGGACTGGCGACGGACGTCATGGTGCATGTGGGTTCGCTTGTCGCTGTTCTTGCCTATTTCTGGCGCGATTGTCTCAGTCTGTTAAAAGGCGGATTAAATCTGCTTCGCGGCAAGATGACCGATGACGGCAGAATGGTCTTGTACATTCTGGCAGCCACAATTCCTGCTGTTGCATTCGGCTTGTTCCTGAAGGCGTCAGGGGCAAGTGCCATGCTTCGTAGCGTTGAGATCATCGCGTGGAATGCAATCATTTTCGGCATTGTTCTCTATGTGGCAGATGTTGTTGGAAAACGCATCAAGTCAATGGAAGACATGACACTGGCACCGGCCATGATGATCGGTGTGGCCCAGGCATTGGCGCTGATACCCGGTACCAGCCGGAGCGGCATTACCATGTCTGCGGCACGTCTTTTGGGCTTTGAACGGGCAGAAGCCGCGCGGTTTTCGTTCTTGCTCGGCATTCCTGCGATAGCTGCTGCCGGGCTTGTTACCATGCTCGAATTTCTAGAAGCGGGAGAAGGTATCCCGTCAGATGCACTCTGGGCAGCGTTTTTGACCTTTTTCTCTGCATTGGCAGCGATCGCACTACTGATGGCTGTCGTAAAACGCACCAGTTTTCTTATTTTTGTCATTTATCGTTTGGCGCTGGGGTTGTTGCTCTTTGCCCTGCTCTACGAATGGATACCGGGCTTCAACCTCACACTTGCAGCCTAATTGGGTTGCTCCGGTCTTTCTACTCACTCAAGCCATCACGCTGCGTCGCAGCAGGTCCAATGCCGCTAATGTCAGAACAACTTTGAAAATCAACTGCAGTTTTTTCTCCGGCAGACTATACATCAGCATGGTGCCGGCCTTGCTACCCAAAAATCCTGCAGCAACCATGCCTGCCACCAAAGCCAGCCAATCTGCAAAAGCAAATCCTGCCAAACCGAATGCAACAATCTTGACCCCATGTTGAGCCACCATGGTAGAACCATGGGTAGCTACCATTTGGCGGTGATTTTCAAACAGATTGTTAAGGAATACGGCTACAAGCGGACCTGTTGCACCGACAAACATGGATACAAATGTTGTTACCAGGCCTCCAAGGCCAATCGTCAACTTGCTAGGACTTAGGACTTTCGGCAGATTAAGCCAGACGAGTATCAGTATAAAGGAACCGAGGATTGCCTGCAGGAGCTGCGTAGGTAACTGCACGGCTATCATTGCTCCGGCAATTGCGCCAAACAAACTGCCGCACAGAAAAATTCTGGTAATCCGCCAATCAACATCTGCACGTTGCACAAAGGTGCGGCTCGAATTGGCACCCAGTTGAACGAGACCATGAACCGGTATCAAGACAGAAACGGGAATCAAATAAGTCATCAGTGCTAGCATCAGCAAACCACCGCCAATTCCGGCGGCAGCGGTTAATGCAGCGGTGAAGAAGCTGGCAGTGACCAGAACCGAAGCTGCAAGCAAGGAAACGCTTTCAGGAAGCAAAGTCCCGGTCAACTCTCGGTCTGATCCATTCTGGTGAACTGGCCATGTGGGCGGTACTGCACCAGGTAGGTGGGCAGGATTGCCGACATCGGTGTTGGTTCGATGTCCATGCCTTCAAGCGTAAGTTTGTCCTTCATTGCTTTTTCAGAGACGACATTATCGGTCTTGAGCATTTCAACCTGGTCTGCGGTTATGGGTGCACCAGGCAGCCAGCCAACCAGTTTGCCGATCATTCCGGCAGCAAACCATGGCAGGTTAACCAGCATTCGCTTGCGTCCTGTCTCTTCAAGAAGCAGTTCCAGACACTCCCGGAAACTGGCTACCTGAGGTCCGCCAAGTTCATAGATTTTGCCCGCTGTCAAATCACCGTCAACTGCCCTGGCGATTGCCTCTGCCACGTCGCCAACATAAACAGGCTGGAACTTTGTCTCACCGCCCCCGATCAGTGGCAATGCAGGAGCTATGCGTGCCATCGCGCCAAAGCGGTTGAAAAAATCGTCTTCCGGGCCAAAGACGATAGATGGTCTGACAATGATGGCGTCCTTGATAACGGAATGAACCGCTTGCTCACCTTCGCCCTTTGATTCTCCATACCCTGAAAGTGAATCCGGATTGGCTCCGATAGCACTCATGTGTACGAGCCTCGCACCAACCTCTCTGGTTGCTTCTGCTACCGCACGTGCTCCAAGTGTTTGTACAGCATCGAACTTCTGGCGCCCGCTTTCCTGCAGGATTCCGACAAGATTGACCACTACATCAGAACCCCGTACAGCGGCTTCAACAGATTTCCGATATCTGAGATTGGCTTGAACAAGCTGGATTTGTCCGACATTGCCAAGGGGTTTGAGATGGCCTGCAAGATCCGGTCTGCGAACTGCAACCCGGACCTGGTATCCGCGATTTGACAATGCCCGTACGGTATGTCTGCCGACAAATCCTGATCCACCGAAGATAGTGACCAGTTTAGGGGTAGATGAAAGTTTCATGTGCGCTCAACCGCTTGTTTGATCCGGTACTGGTTTAAACGCCGATTGGGTGAATTGGAAGTGGGAATTGATGCGATTTGATCCATCTTTGCCCGCCAATGTCGGAATGTCTGCAAAATCGCGTTGACAAGAAAAGCCTGGAGACCTATTCGTTGCGCTTGCTTCATTCCGTGCCCAGATGGCGGAATTGGTAGACGCGCTGGCTTCAGGTGCCAGTGGCCGCAAGGCCGTGGAGGTTCGAGTCCTCTTCTGGGCACCACTTTTCCCGAAAATCAGAAATTTCAGGCTGCCTGGTAAAGTTCAGACAGTTGCATGCCGTTCGGATGTTCCCTGATGAATGCGAGATAGTCTTCTGCACTCAATGCCTTGGCGAAGAGATACCCTTGTGCGTGCTCGATGCCAAGGTTGCGAACGTATTCTAGTGTTTCAACAGTCTCCACGCCTTCCGCCACAATCCGCATGCGCTGCTCCTTTGCAAGGGCTACTGCGGCGTGTACCGTCTCCCGCGAGAAAGCGTTCTCGGTCACATTGGAAATGAAGGATTTGTCTATCTTGAGTTCCGAATACGGGAAATCACGCAGGGTCTGGATGTTGGATGATCCGGTTCCGAAGTCATCAATCGCTACATCGAAATTGTGAATCCGTAATCGCGACAATACTTCCAGCGTAGCAGGCTCCAGGTTCAGAATGCTGTTTTCAGTAATTTCAAAACTGATGTTTTCCGGCGATATGCCACAGGATTCTATAATGGCCTTGAGTTGGTCGGGCAGTGCGATCTGGTGCATCATGGATGGTGCTATGTTGATTGCAAACCGCAAACGGGGATCAATACGAAGGAACGGCCCGACTGCTTGCAGCGTATGCTTCAACAGGTGAACCGTGACATCCTCGATCCAGCCGTTTTTAGCTGCAAACTCAATAAAAATGTCTGGGCTTATATTTCCAATTCCGGGCTTGTTCCACCTCGCAAGTGCCTCTGCACCGACAATTTTTCCACTCTGGATGTTGACCTTGGGCTGGAAGAACGGAAGAATTTCATTTTTCTCCATTCCGTTTATGAAGTCACCCTGGGTCAAAACAAGCGATTTGTCGTTTTGAGAAGCTGTTTCCAACCCTTGCGTCTTCAGAAACACACTTTCCAGACTTGCCTTGTTAAGAGGTTTATGAATTTGACCTATCAGATTGAGCTTGTGCATGCGTGCAAGCTTTGCCGCATGGTTCAAGAGGCTCTGCTCCACGCCGGACATAAGGACCAGACTGCCTTTGTAGTTCTGCGCGCTCAGATGGCGAAGCAACTCCAGCCCGTCCATTTCCGGCATTTGCAGATCGCTGACAATCAGATCAAAGTTGTTGTTATTGTCTCTGATTTTGGAGAGCGCCAATGCAGCATTGGACGATGATTCTATGCGTTGAACCTGCTGAGCAGTTAAATAGGCTGTCAGAATCGCGATCTGTGTGGGATCGTCATCGATGACCAGTGCTGATTGAAATCTGTTATTCATACGCCCTGCAGTTCCGTCTGTTTGCTTATAACGGTCCAATCTGCAATTTACGGAAGATTAGTAAATATTTGGTGTGTAACTAATTGAAATTTATCAATATTGCTTCTCATCAAATCTGAATTATCCCGCCAACGGTACGGGTTCTGCAGGAACCGGTTCGTTCATCGCTTCCAGATGTAAAGCCAGTTGACCGAATTCCTTCGCCAGTTCGACAAACAGGGGAGAGAACTCTTCAGCATTTTGTGCTTTCGCTGTGTCTTCGAGTTGCTGGCAGAGTTCTCCGACCGGGCGTGCACCAATGTTCATGCTCATGGACTTGAGGGCATGCGCTGCAGACTGAACCTGATCAGAATTTCCTGCCTCAATGGCTGATTGCAGGTTAACAAATGCTGCAGGAGCGTTTTCACGGTAAAGCTGAAAGAGTTGACCGATCATGGTGTCAAATCCATCGCCGGCAATTTCACGAAGGTTATCGAGCAAATTCTCGTCCAATATGTCATTTTCAGGTGCTACGGTTTCCTCAGAAGCGGCGGCCTCCTGTCCGGTCCGGATATTCGCGTTTTTCGGCTCCAGCCATTTTTCCAGGCATGCTCCGATACTCTGCATTGTGAACGGCTTCACGACAATATCGTTCATGCCTGCTGCGCCGGCCTGTTCAGCAACGTGGGCAGTTAGTGCTATGATTGGAATTGGTTTCCTTGCCTGATCCTGTTCGATTGTACGCAAGCGTTGTGTAGCCTCAAAGCCATCCATTTCCGGCATGCTGCAATCCATGAAGACCAGATCAAAGGCGTCTTTCTCGAACATTTCTATTGCCGAATGTCCGCCATCGGAGAGCACAGGGTCAATGTCAAAGCGGTTCAGCGCCTGCAGGACAACTTCGCGGTTTACAACACTGTCATCGACGACCAATACGCGGTTTCCGGCGAACGACTGATGGGTAAACTCAATCATTTTGGCACTCTCCAGGAGGGAAAGGCCCATGGGTTTGTTTCCAATCAACCGCTCTACGCTGGCGCGAACCGATATGGATGAGAGCGGCGGTGAAAGAACCTCATGCACATGTCCGGAACGGATAAGGTTATCGAGTCCCGGTTCGCCTGGTTCTGAAAGGGCAACAACGTGTACTGCATCAGGATGCTGCCGCATTCTCAGCAGCGTTGTGACGGAGGCGAAGACGTAGTCATGGATTTCCATCTCTGCACACGACGTTTCATCAGCGCGCATGACATTGGCCGTTATGCCATATTCAGAAAGCGTATTCTGGATGCCGCTGGTCGTCTGGTTGGGGGGGAGCAGGAGCAATGCAGTCTTTTCTGATGCTGCTAACGGTTCATCGGTAATAGGCAATTCAGCAACAGGCAATGTAAAACTGAATGTCGAACCTGCACCGGGTTCACTTTCCACATGGATTTCACCACCCATGGCCTCCACGAGCTTTTTACAGATCGGCAAACCAAGTCCGGTACCACCATATTTACGAGTTGTTGTCTGGTCCGCCTGACTGAAGCTTTCGAAAACCTTGTCGATGTTTTCGGGCTTGATACCAATCCCGGTGTCTTTAACATCAAACTTCATGAGCATGTCAGAGGACAGCGAGTGGACGAGGTTCACATGCAATGTGACAGAACCGGTTTCGGTGAACTTGAGGGCATTGTTGATCAGGTTGCTCAAAACCTGGTTGATGCGTGTCGGATCACCAGTGAAGTGCTCAGCGACATCCCGTGAGATATGGGCTGTGAGGTCAAGTTTCTTGTCTTTGGCTTTCTGCCAGAAGAGGCTCATCGCATCTTCGACCAAGGATTTCGTATCAACATTGATGCTTTCCAGATCAAGTTTGCCTGCCTGGATTTTGGAAAGATCGAGAATGTCATTGATAATCGCAAGAAGGCTTTTTCCGGACTTCATGATGACATCCGCATAGCGCTGATGCCTTGGTGTCAGATCGGCAGAAGCCAACAGTTCCGACATCAATAGCATGCCGTTCATTGGTGTACGGATTTCGTGGCTCATGGTTGCCAGAAACTCGGATTTGGCAGCATTCGCCTGCTCAGCTTCATTCTTGGCAACTGAAAGTTCACGTGTGCGTTCCTCAACACGGTTTTCCAGGGTGAGCTGGTAATCCCTCAAATCCTGGTCGCGGATTTCAATGTCGTGCAACATCTTGTTGAAGGATTTTGCCAGAAGTCCTGCTTCACCTTTTACGTCTTCAGGCGCACGCAAGGCATAATCTCCGGTGCCCCCCAGATTGGTCATGAGATTCGACAGATCAGCAATCGGCCTTGTCAGGCGGGAGATAATGACCCATGAAAACCGCGCCGCAAGCATGGCCGAAATAGCCGCTGCGAGAATGTTGAGACCCATGTTTGAAAAGAAGTTTCGGCGAATATCAGCTGCGTCTGCGAGAATGCGCAACTCACCAATTTCCTGACCTGAATAACGGATTGTCTCCTTTAACCAGAGATTATCCGTGAATACTCCAAAGCCGTACCTGTTTTCTGTGTTCTGATGCTCATTTTGCAGGATACCTTCAAATCCCATCTCGGCATAGGATGTACCATTGGGAAGCCCCACAATTGCAAACTTGAGATTGTCGAACCTGCCAATCGCAGTCAGGGCAAGCTGGACGCGTCTGCGGTCTTCTTGAAACAGGGGCTCTGCTATTGAAGTCGCAAAAACCTTGGCCGTTCCCTCGAAAAGCCTGATCTGTTGGTCGAGCTCGCGTTGGAACCCCGTCCATGAGACGACCCCTGAAGAAATCAGAACAGCAAGAAAGATGATGACCGCAAGCGGACCAGAGAGCTGGTTTCTTAACTGTTCTTTGCTTGCGAGCCTATGTGGCTCACAGTTAGTTTGTGGTGAAGAATTTTCCCCGCCCGACTGCATTTGATCCCCTTGCATTAACAACAAAGAGGTTATCCGCAATTGGTTAAGATCATTGAAATGGAGACCTAGGGATTCTTATTGGAAATTTACCCAACGGTAACTGCTCCGGTTAACGGCTTGAATTTCTATTGGGTTGTTCTTGCTTCAACCCATTTGCGCCAGGTTGAGGGTGAGCCTGCGAAAACGTTGATGTCCGTTTCGCCCCTGATGCCCGGAATCTTGCCGGTTCCTGTATATTGCCAAAATGACCAGCGCTGACCCGGGTAAATCCTGGAAGGATGGTCCGCGACCGAGCGCAGCCAG